>JBGPHY010000023.1:0-20067 GCA_041484625.1 Terriglobia bacterium
CCTGGAGCGTAATCATGCCCAAACCCCGGCGATTCGGGTGCCGCAAAACTTGCAGCATCATCCCGCTGACGTTCATCCTGTCCCGGCACTTTCCGCGTTCCCCGGGACGTAATACGCAGCCCTGGGCGCACAAAAGGCATTTCACATTCCTGGAGTGGTCGGTCTTGGGGGTGCGGCCCAAATTATCTTTCGAATTGTGACACTTGAGGCAATCAGCGGTGGCTGCCGCGGCAGAGAGCCAGTAACGGGCCTCCGGGGCAGTCTTGGGGAGGTCCGAAGTCCTGTCGAGCCCGAACAACGGGCCGAAGAGGGATTGGAGGGAACATCCCGCAGGGAACTGCGTGGCGATCGCTGTACCTGCCAGAACAGGCGCGGCACGAATGGCTGAGATCAAGAGGTCACGACGGGAAAGCATCCGCTCCTCCTCCCCCAAAGTCTCACAGCTAGAAAGTTACTCTTCTTATGCCGGGAAGTCAATTCAGCGGCCGCCTGCCATCATGGATTGCAGTTGCTGCCCGTTTTTCCTTTCATCACGAAGCCAATGTTTCCGCTAAGGTCTTTGGGCCCATAGCGTTGTGTCTTGGCAGGGGAGATGCTTAAAGGAAAGGCGGCAGACAGGAAAACCTGGAGGCCATGAATCCAATCAGGAGAAAAGTGAGGTGTTCCATGAGAAGAGCGATGCTTATCAGTTTTCTGGGGGTCTTGTTTTTGGCAGTTCCTGCGGTGAGTGCCTCGGAGGAGGACCGCGTCACCACCGGCTACGGCTATGTCGTCGGCGCACCCGGGGTAGCCATTTCCTTTTGTTGTGGAGGCGGAGAGGCAACTATGGCCCTGGGCGGCGGTGGTGAGGGGCTAATCAAAGGAGGATTCGGAATGGGTGTTGATGGCGGTTACACCTTTCTTGTCCGTGGTCCTGGGTACGGCATTGGCTATGTTTCTCCCAGCGCACTCTATCAGTTCAAAACCAGGGGAAAGACAAATCCTTTCGTCCTGGGTGGCTATACGTTGGCCTTCCGGGGAGGCGTTGCCAACCTTATTCATTTCGGAGGGGGTGTCAACCGCTGGCTCAGCCAGCACTGGGGATTGCGGGTCGAAGCACGTTACCTCATGTCTCCGGGGTACCCCCAAGAGGCTGGTTTCCTCCAATTCCGTGTGGCAGCGCTAATTCGGTGAAGGAGATAGAATGCCCAAAGAGACTCATCCCCTTGCCGGATTGAGAGGTTCTTCCTCTCTAAACGGCAGGGGGTAATGCTTTCACTGAAGAGAGAAATTCACTTCGACATTTATGTTAACGGCAACCGGATTTCCTTTCAATGTTGCCGGTGAAAAGCGCCACTGTGAAATGGCCCGAACCGCAGACTCGTCTAACCCCATACCCAGTCCCCTAGTGACCTGGATGTTCTGAGGAATTCCTTCCGCTGAAATCACTGCATTCAGTTCCACAGTGCCCTGGAGCTTGGCATCCCGGGCCTCCTCTGTATAATGAAGTCCTTGCCTGCTCAGCACGCGTGGGGGAAGGACTCCATTCCCGACTTTATAGACCTCCGGTAAATTCTGTGCCTTGATCGGAAGAGCGATAGAGGTCTTTGAGGCTTGTTTCAAGCGAGAGTTCGGCAGCGAAAAGTCCACGGACACCGTGGCATTGACTCGAACCGGTTTTCCATCTAGCAAGAACGGGAGATACTGCCATTGGCGCACGGCCTCACTGGCTGCTACGGTGAGCAGGTCAGTTCCGCCAAGGACTTGATCATCCGCCACGTGTCCCTCCTCGTCGATCAGGATCTGCAATTGGACCTGACCTTCGATTCCCTTTTGTGCCGCCTCAGCCGGATACTCCGGTTCGACACGGTGCATCAGCTTGGCGGATAGAACTTCCGGGCCGACTGAGATCGAGCCCATACTACCGGCCCCAGCTTTCACCCAGGCGGCCGGTTCACTGTTTCCAGTGTGCTCGGACTGCAGGGGAAAGAGCTTCACGACCAGTACCCCAGTCAACAGGAACGCTGTTGAGAGGATTGTCATTAAAGACAACAACCGGGTTTTGGACATGCCAACCTCCGAAAGAATTAGGCTGACGCGTTGGGCCAAATGGCGCCTTCTTAGAAATAGCGGAGCCAACAGGACTTGAGTCCTCGAGCGATTCAGCCCGGTCTGGAGTAAGGCTTCCAAATAAGCCTTGCGTTCATCGGTAGTTTGAACGACCAGGCCATCGACGACTTGCTCTCGATAGAGTTGAATGAGCCGGCCACAGTGAAGCATAATCAACGGCTTTGCGAGGACAGGGAAGAGGCTGAGAAGTTGATGTTTTCCACAAACAAGTCCTGGAATTTGTGATCGGCCCCTAAGGAGATATGCTGAATCTTATTGCGAATTTGGGACAGGGTTCTATTGAGAATAGTTTTGGAGAGCAGCGCCATTTTGGCGCCTCGCAGGGCCGTGTTTCCTGCGGGGTGGATTCTGGATTCGGGAAGTTCGAGTAGGCCGATTCGGCGAGCGCTGTGCCGGTTCACGTAATTCCCAAAGACACCTACCAGATGCAGGATCTGAAGATCCTTCATCTGCGCCCCAATCCTTTCCAGAAGCACTCGAAGACCTGCTGCTATTGCGCTCTTGGCAAGCTGGAGTTCTCGGATGTCTGCCTGAATCAGGTTCACCGGAGGGCAGAGTTCCAATTCCTTTAGACCGTTGGGCAGCCGGCCGCTGGGCAGGACCTTTCCCATTTCCAGGCCGACCGAGATAGCGTCAACCAGTCCGCTGCCGCAGATGCCTCGAGGATTGATATTTCCGAGAACGTGGCAATATAGTTGGCCATTTCGGACTGAGATACTCGTAATGGCTCCCACGGCTGCGCGCATTCCCATCCGGATGCGGCCGGCTTCGAAGGCTGGGCCTGCCGCGGTTGAAGCGCAAATCAATCCATCTCGGTTCCCCACCACGAGCTCGCCGTTGGTCCCCAGGTCAGCCAGGGCCGAGAGTTCGTTGGTCTCAGCCAGACCAGTAGCCAGCACTCCGGCCAGGATGTCGCTCCCAACAAAGCCCCCCAGACAGGGAAGAAATCGCACTAGCGGGTTGCCACATCCACTCCAGCCCAGTTCTTCAATCGATAGAAGCTGCACCCCGTCCCGCACCGGTTCAAAGGGGACGTGAGACAGCGGTTCTACGTCTATCCCGCAGAACAAATGGTGCATGACGGTATTGCCGACCAGTACGATTTCACGAAGGAGGAGCGGATCTACTCGTGCCTCACTCAGGGCTTCTACAATGAGGGTTTGCAGGCAAATGCGGATTTCCTTAGTCAACCTTCCGTCGGCTGGATTCGCCTCAGCCAATGCAAATTGAATGCGACTCATCACGTCGGCGCCATGGATCGCTTGGGGATTTAATGCTGTTTTCACCCCCAGCA
Source organism: Terriglobia bacterium (assembly GCA_041484625.1). Lineage (GTDB taxonomy): Bacteria > Acidobacteriota > Terriglobia > Versatilivoradales > Versatilivoraceae > JBGPHY01. The sequence goes on from JBGPHY010000023.1 coordinate 3,404, forward strand.
CATCGCCTCGGGAGAGATCCAATAGTTGGACGACAAGGGTTGTTGTCCCCAGGTCCACGGCAACGCCGATTCCCTCGGCCGGTTCAAAATCAAAACGGGTGTCGTCGGAGAGGATAAGGATTTCCCACTGTGCGACCTCCAGTTTCAACGGACTCTCAGTCCGCGCCTTGCACGCTAACCGCCAGCCCGCCGCAATCTCGGCAAGGGTTAGACTCTCCTCGTCTTCGGGCGTAACCGGTAGAGCACCCTCCAGCACTCGCACCCGACAGCCACGGCAATGACCCTCACCACCGCAAGGGAAGTCCACTCCATAGGGGAAGAGGACGTCCTGAAGAGAAGTGTTGGGTTCTACTTCCAGCCTCTCGTTTAGAGGGAACAACTGGATGGGGACTTTTTGTGTCATGGTAAGAGGGGAATTGGGCAGAAGCAGTTCGTGACAAACCGGGCCGACCATGCTCCCCGGAAAATCTGGGGCAAAAACCAGGTCGAGAATTCTTTGCCTGACGGGTAGCAGTCTCGCGAGTTTCAGGCCGGACTAGGGCTCAGGTCTGTCCGGGAAGCACTGCTGCAAACCGGCGAGTCTCGGCAAAACGGGTCATGGCTCGCAGGTTAGCTTCCGGAGTGTCCCGTGGGACTTCACAGCCGGCGGAGACAATGTAGCAGCCTTGAGCTTGCTGCAGACATTCCTCTAAGGCTGCCCAGACACTTTCAGGTGTACCGTTCCTCAAGACGCGAACCGGATCGATGTTGCCGGCGAGCACCTGCGATGTCCCCATCCGCGCCCGGGCATCTGCGATGGGAGCCATCCAGTCCAGATCCACCTGCTCGGCACCCAGCGACCCCATCTCCTGGAACAATTTGTGAGTGTTTCCGCAGATGTGTAGCCGTACGAATGCCCCCAAGGCATGAATACCGTCAATCAGCTTACGCTCGTGAGGGGCCACCAACTCACGGTAAAGCTTAGGCCCGATCAAAGAAGCTGCGGCATCTCCGACGCCGATCACCTCTGCCCCCGCCTCCACCTGAGCTTTGGCAAACCGCAGGGCGGTGGCAACGACAAATTCAAACAGGTCCCTAACGAAACCCGGGTCGTCGAGGAAGTCCAACATCAGGGTATTCAGGCCACGAAGGTCGGCAGACAGGGCACAGGGCCCCTCCACCCAGCCCTCCACCAGTTCTTCCTGGCCGGTCCATTTCTGGAGGAGTTCGACTCCGCGCACGCGGTCAACCATACGCGGACCGGCCATCGGATCAGGAACCTTCAGCCCCGCCAGCGTTTCCTTGCGACCCAGCAGGGCTCGGCTTTCCACGATGGCAGGGGGCTGGTTATCGAACCACTCGACGACAGCTCCCAGGTCTGAAGCTTCCCGGGCCGGGTCGGAAATAACGGAAACGTAGTCCAAGTTAAAGTCTCTGGCGACCTTGAGCTGGGCTTGCGACAGGAGGCGGAAGTCTGTGACATAATCGCGGTAGCAGACTCCCAGCCAGTCCCCGGCAAACATCATGGTAATTGGCATCAGGGGCAGATGATCGACAGACCGGCCGTCGTACATCGCCAGTATCCTGTCACGCCCGGTCATCATTGGCAATCTACTCACCTGATCTCGATGGAGGTGATTTTGTCATTCCAGTCTCTCAGATTCGGCACATCCTGGCGTAAAGTCCGGCTTGCGCCTCTGAAATCCTCATCCTCGTAGACCGTCACTTCGGCCCTGCCGAAGACACGGACGGATGAAATCTTATCGTTGTAACGCCCTCCAACAATCCGTTGGCTCTCACCAGGGCTCATACAAAAACGCTCTCCGCGATAGTCGGCGTCCACATAGAAGCATGCGCCGATGCGAGGTTCGGAGTCACTGCTCCCTCCCCCGTACTGACTGCCGGTGACCTTGTAGGAGGTGATTTTGTCATTCCAGTCCCTTAGGTTCGACACATCCTGGCGAAAGGTCCGGCTTGCACCCCCAAAGTTCTCGTCCTCATAAACCGTCACCTCGGCGCTTCCGAAGACCCGGATGGATGAGACCTTGTCGTTGAACCGCTCTTCGACATTCCTTTGGTCATCACCGGTGCTTGCACAGAAGCTGTCTCCTCGGTAATCTGCATCCGTATAGAAACACGCGCCGATGCGAGGTTCGGAGTCACTGCTTCCCCTGCCGTACTGGCCACTGGTGACCTTGTAAGAGGTGATTTTGTCATTCCAGTCCCCTAGGTTCGATACATCCTGGCGAAAGGTCCGGCTTGCACCGCTGAAGTTCTCATCTTCGTAGACGGTCACTTGGGCTCTGCCGAATATCCGGATGGATGAGATCTTATCGTTGAAACGGTCTCCGACATTCCGCTGGCTATCTCCGCTATTTGCACAGAGCTTCTCCCCGCGGTAGTCTGCGTCCATGTAAAAGCACACGCCATTTCGAGGCTCATCGCGTGTATCCCAGTCGTCATTCTGGGCTTTCAACAGAGGGCTGAAGGCGTGAATCAAGGCCCAAACAGACAGAGCCCGGAGGGTAAAACCAAGTAAACGTATCATCGTCGGCTCCTCCTTGATAACTCGGATTTGTATGGTGATCTCTATCCGAGATGGGCACGGATTGTCAACCAATTTGCAGGTATCAATCGGCGTATCAAATTAATGCGAGAGAGCGCCGGAAGAGATTGTGGAAAGGCAGAAGTTTCACGGCGTAATGGGTAACATCTCGAAAGGAATTAAGCCGATCTGGATGAGAAAGACCTGTCCTTTCGAGCCATGAAACAGTCTGAGGAATTGGGCTCATGACTCCTCGGCCTGGATGATGTCTTCGCCATACGTGGCCGTGACTCGGTAACCTTTAGGGACAACAAGAAAATCCTGTTCTTTCCACTCGCCGGAGACCAACTGTTCGAAAAGGCCAAGGTCGCCTCTCAATTTCTCAAAACTCCAGCCACGGCGAGTCGCTTCCTCCTGTGCCATTGTCTCAAAATGGCCATCAGCTTCGAGTCCGGTTTCGATGTAGGTTAACTGTCGATAATGCCTCTGGTACTGAGTGAACTGCTCATATAGGTAACGGCCGTTCTCCTCGCCGTATTTCTCGATGAGTTCCTGCAGGTGATAACTGACCCCGACCTTTTTCAGTACTACCGGGTTGCTGGCCTGCTCCAGACTGCCTCCGCGTTCGATCCAACCCGTGGAGCGAAAATAGACTCCCGAATGCGTGTCAAAATAATCCTGGTATCGCTGTCGACCCCCGAGCAGCAGAGCGATGCAGTCATGAGCCCGGGGAATGACCAGCGGGAGGGTCCGGGCGACAAGGCCGAGAATTCCGTTCCCGCACAACGCATAACCCAGCAGGACGGCATCGTACTGGGCAGAATCAACCGCGTCGACGCTCTCCTGCAGGCGCGCTTGCATGGCCAGGCCGCCCAGGTCGTGAAGGCCCTTGGGGAGAAACTGCACGTCGATTTGGTGAGGCGAGCGAGCCACGGCAGCACAGATTTCCCGGAGCAGCACTTCGCAGCCAATAAGCGTATACTTCATAAATCGGTCCTATGGCCCACCCATGACAGTCGCTCCCTTGGGCAGTTACCCTACCGAGGACGACAGCCTTAAACGGTTTCTGAGAGAGTTACGAATACAACTTGCGGGCGCAGGCTGCGATGAATGCCGGATTGGTACCGCAGCACCCTCCAATGAAACTAGCGCCAGCGCGCATTAATGCGGGCAGGTGATTGGCGTAGTTTTCCGGAGTGATGCGATAGACGGGGGCGCCGTCAATGATCTCCGGGAGGCCCGCGTTGGCCTTGATCCAAACCGGCAGAGAGGTGGCAGCGTGAAGCCTCGCGCAGATAGGAATGAACCCTTCGATGCCAAGGCCGCAGTTGGCACCGATAGCCGAGACCCCGGCATCACTCATTTCTTTGGCGACTTGTTCCGGAGAGGAACCCATCATGGTCCGGTCTTTTTTCTTACCAGAGTCGAAGACAAAGGACACGATAACCGGCAAGCCTGTCGGTCGAACCGCGGAGACAGCCAGTTTGGCTTCCGCCGGATCCGTCATAGTTTCCAAGATCAGTGCATCAGCACCACCTTCAGCCAGCAGTTCTGCCTGCTCAGTGAAGGCCTGCTGGATCTCGCTCTTGCTGACCTCTCCCATCATGAGCATTTTACCCGTGGGGCCCATAGAGGCAAAGACGGCGGCCCTCCCGGAGGCGGCCTCCCGGGAAATTCGAACTCCAGCCAGGTTGATTTCGCGGAGTTCCGAGGCCAACCCATGTCCCGTCAAGGTCAGTCTATTGGACCGGAAGGTGTTGGTGAGGATCACCCGGCTGCCGGCCTCAACGTAAGATCGGGCCACAGCCACGACGGCGTCCGGGTTTTTCAAGTTCCAGGAGTCCGGGCACTCGCCTAAAGCCAACCCCTGGCGTTGCAGTTCTGTTCCCCACGCTCCATCGGTAAGGACAGGTTTCGAACTCAACCACTTCTCCAGACTCATCGATACCACCACCTGATACTTCGGGTTTCTCGTCTGTCTGAAACGGCAGTAGGCGTGACACAGCAGGGCAGGAGCGGTCTTCCGCGGTTAAGAGCCGCAAGGTTGAGCGGAAACAATCTTCCGAGTGGGCGGCCCGCCGTCAGTTTGCATGCATCATTCGGCGAGCCAAGGTGACTGCCGATGCTGCATTCTCCCCGTAACCGTCAGCCCCAATCTGGTCAGCGAACTGCTGGGTAATGGGGGCCCCGCCGATCAGCACTTTTACTTGCGGGCGGACTCCGGCTTGCTGCAACGCTTCGATAATGGTTTTCATGGACAGCATTGTTACCGTTAGCAAGGCTGAGAGGCAAACCAGGTGGGGTTGTTTCTCGCTCACTGCATTCACGAATCGTTCCGGCGTCACGTCCGCGCCCAGGTCGAACACCTCAAACCCGCCACCCTCCAGCATAGAGGCCACAATGTTCTTCCCGATATCATGCAGATCACCTTTGACCGTGCCGATAACCACACGGCCGGCCGGCTGAGCGCCGCTGGCCGTCAATTGCGGCCGCACCAGGGCTAATGAGGCCTTCATGGCTCGAGCCGAAATCAGCATTTCCGGCACAAAATACTCCTCGCACTCAAACCGCCGGCCGACTTCATCCATGGCTACCACCATGTATTTCTGCACCAGTTCCAATGGGTCAACCTTTTCACTCAGGGCCTTTTCGGTCGCCGCAACGGCACCCTTCATGTCTCCAGCTAGAATCGCATCGTATAATTCCTTGGACATGCCTGTCTTCTTGTGCGTTTGTCTTAGTTCTGTCCGTTGAATTCCTTTACAGCTTCGAACATCGCCACTATATTCTCCACCGGTGTTCGTGCCTGGATATTGTGAATAGAGTTGAAGACGAAACCCCCCTTCTTCGAGAAAACCTTGCAGCGTTCCAGTACCTGGGTCCGAACCTGCTTTGGAGTTCCAAACGGAAGAATCTTCTGGGTGTCAATGCCCCCACCCCAGAAAACCAGGTGCTCTCCAAATTCAGCCTTCAACTTTTCAGCCTCCATCCCCGTGGCCGTACACTGGACGGGGTTCAAAATATCGAAACCAGCCTCGATCATCGAAGGGATGAATTTGACCACCGAACCACAGGAATGCTTAAAGGTTTTCCATGATGTGTGTCGGTGAATCCAGTCATTGACTCGCCTGTAATATGGGTAATAGAGTTCCCGGAAGGTGTCCACCGAGCAGAAGCTTGAGCTCTGAGTCCCGAAATCGGTGCCACAAGTGAACACTGCGTCGACCTTGTTTCCAACCACAGCATGGATCTTTTCCAGGTTGGCAATGGCATAGTCACACTGAGTCGTGAAGATCTGATGGATGTATTCGCGACGTGTCCGAGTGGAAATGTACCATTCCGAGATGTCTCGTATTCCTTTGGGATATTTCAGGAATGGGGCGGGCACCAGGGCGATGTCACCGAAGGCAGTGCCTCCGAAGTTGGCTATCACGGACCGGTCCCCACCCTGCAGTGCGGCCATGGACCTGCGCAGATGTTCCAAATCTTCATTGGAAATCGGCCCGAATTCTTCCAGATTATCCCGGGGATTGAGGTGATCCTCGTCAATGGGATCCTGGCGGATAATGGTATCGAAGAAATAACCGTCTTGGGGCATTCGTCCGCTAGCTGGAGCCGCCTGGTCGCCCTCCGGGTAGATCATGGTGTCTCCCTTCGCATCGGTGGTTATTCGAAAGTACTCGGAGACCAGGACCTCCAATCCTTGTGGAGTCCGCCATGGTTTCCACTTTTCGTTGGGAAATCCGAAGATGGTCTTTCGCGGAAACACGCCATCGACGTCCAGCCCCAGAACCTGTTTTAAATCGTCTTCCACCATGCCCAGCATTTGGTAAGGCTCATGGACCTTTACAGGTTGCCGCTCCAAGCCGAAGTGTGCCCACAGTGCAGCTACGCAGCTGACGTGTATCCCGGTAACTGCGGTGCTCCCAAAATCAATGGGGATGCGATCGGGCTCGCGGTGAGTCAATGCGGCATGCACTCGCTCTTTACTAATCATCTCGAATTCCTCTTGCCCAAATTAACCCTGCGGATTATATAGCACGAGATCGTGAAACGCTAAGTGGGAAATACAATGGGTTGGCGACATTATTTCAACTCTGCTAAGTTAGGTTTGGCAGGGAAGCCGAAAAAGTGCGTTTCGATCAGGAGGCAACCTTGAACTTTCTTATGCCGGAGCGGGGTACGGCGATTCTGGTGGGAATGTTATGTTGGATGGCTGTCGGATCCATAGTGCCGAAGGCATCCTCAACTGGGCTGAGTGAGCGCCAGAAGGTCATGCAAGCAATGGAAGACCGTCCTCGTGACCCCTGGCCGCGAGGTGAAGGACATGTCGTCCTGGCATTTCCCGGCAGTCGTGAGGCCGATAAATTCTACCTCGAGCCGGGGGGAAGCTTTAGTCCCGCGGTGGGAAGTTTTGGAATCTCCTTTTGGATCATGCGATAGAAGTTGAGTTCCGATGATTCATTGACTGTCTGGGGGGTAGTGGTAATAGAAGTCCCGATCAATGCAATGTGTGCCTGAATCGGGTTTTCCGGATGCCTTTTCGAAGAGTCACTTGCGCTCCTGTTCATCATGCTTCTCGCGATAGATGTCCCGGCTGGAGTGGTTCAGTTCACGTTGGATTCGAGCTCGTTCTCGTTGGCTGAAGTCTCCGTCGGAGCGGGCCCTCTGCTTGTCTCGCTGGATACGATACTGTTCCTTCTCCAGGCCCCGGAACTCGCCTCGGGTCAACTCTCCGCTGCGAACGCCCTGGTAGATCCGGTTCTGCTGTCGCACTTGCCTCTGATGAATCCCCGCTTCAGTCATGCTGAGACTCCCCACTACCAGGAGCGCGGATGACACGGACGATAAGGTTTTGAGGCTGTAGCTGATCATGGTGATCTCCTTGCCATTTTGTTTCCAGATGCCTTCGACTCGTTAAACCCATCTCGCCAAAAAAAGTTGCGGAACTCGTCTTTTTTCATGAACGAAACGTCTATATCTGTAGCGACGCATTTTCTCCTCTGGCCTGAGCCGGTAGACGGCTCAGGCCCTCCTTTTCGTAAAAGGTTCCTCCTTGTGGTGAGCCGTAATTTTTGATTTTCAGAGCGCAGTTCGAGTATTCTGGATCTGCATCTTCCACCCGTAGAAGGCAAGTGTGCCGGCTTGCTGCCGAGGTGACACGCAGAGAGAGGTTTGCGTAGAACCTCACGGCAGAAAGATCGAGTGCTATTCTTAGCCGGGTCAATTCAACCGTCTGAAAGGAGGAAAGACCCATGTTTGACCTCGCCCCATTGGCTATCACTCTCTCCCATGACATGTTTCGAGTAGGGGTGCCAGTCGCCGAGAAAATCCTGAGGCCCCTTATTGTCTATCTCTTTCTGGTCGTGCTATTGAGGGTATTTGGCAAGCGGGAACTCGCTACGCTTAACCCCTTTGACTTGGTCGTCTTATTGTCTTTGTCGAATACAGTTCAGAATGCCATTATTGGCGAAGACAATTCAGTAACCGGCGGGTTGATTGGCGCTACCGCCCTGTTGACAGTGAACTACCTTGTAATCCGATTCCTCTTCAAGCACCGCCGGCTGGACCAAATCCTGGAATGAGCTCCGACCGTCCTGATAGACAAAGGAAAGCTACAGAAGTCGGCCATGGCCAAGGAACTCCTGACGGTGCCTGAACTATTAGTGGTGGCTCACCGGCAAGGGTTCGGCCATCTGAGAGAAATCGAGCGCTGTATTTTGGAACCAGCAGGGAGTTTCTACATAGAAGGTAAGACCCCGCCAGTGACAGAACTACGGCATGTCGAAATTCTGACTCGCTTGGACCAACTGAGCCGCCAGATCGAAGAACTGAAAACACTACAGGGCGAAGCAGGTCGACCATAAAGGAGCGTGAGATGCAGAGAGTTGTAAAATCAGAAGGGATATTGCCCCGCATGGCCATCCAATTCCAGCCGCAGTACCTTGACTTCCAGAGAGGTATCCGTGTCGGCAACCTGGAGGACAATCAGCGGATCACGCGCATCCTGAAGCTGGCGCTCGAAGCCAGGTACGGACAGCCCTTTGTGACAGAACGCTGGGGGCGAGGAGTGTTCTGGCAGTGGATTGGTTTTCTGTCCAAATCCAACCGTTCCGCCATGCCTTTCTCCAGCCATGTGAGTTTTGGATGTTCCAAGTTCTTTGTGACAGTGGACACAGAGGAGAAGCTGTTCAAGTGCGGTCTTCAGGTGGAGAGAGGGTACCTCAAGCCCCCTGCTGATTACCCGCAATGCGAATTGAAGTCTGACTGGGATTGGCATCGATTGATCCGTGCTCTAAAACCCAAAGGAGTTCTTGAAAAGGAACTGCGCCGGCTTGTGACTCGCGAGGGATTCCGGATCCATGCGGGCGGTTGGGAGGGGAATGCGGTCGATTACTCCAAGGCTAACTTCCCCACAATCGCGAGGCTCAGGAAAGCACTGGCCACAGCTCCGCCAGATCGTTGGGCCGGGTTCCAGCTTCATTACGTCATGTCAGAGAGTGAAGTCCTCGGGTTTCTTGGAGCTGACTTGATCGATGCCATGATGGCCGTTTTCGAAGAGGTCACTCCGATCATGAACATGTGCATGAAGGTTCCTCTGCCGATGCGAAAAGGTCGTATTTGAGGCAGGGTTTTCGGGATTCTCTTCCCAAGTCCACAATGAGCGATGTGAATTTCTCGAACAAACCCATCCTGATCTACGACGGTGAGTGTGCCTTCTGCCGGTATTGGATTGGCCGCTGGCGGGTACTCACGGGTGAGAGAATTGAATACACGCCGTTCCAGCAAGTGGCCAGCAGATTCTCCACCATTACGATTCAGGAGTATGCAGCTGCAATTCATTTGATTGAGACGGATGGAAGGGTGTTCCGCGGAGCCGAAGCTGCATTGCGGACATTGATGGAAGTGCCCAGGTGGCGGTGGGCCTATTGGTTGTACCGTCGCGGGCCGGGAGTGGCCTTTCTTGCAGAGAGATGCTATGGCTGGATTGCCAGGAATCGTGGCCGATTGTGGCTATGGATGAATCCGCCCTAGCACGCCAATGTCTTTCTTGGACGCTACCAAGTGCATGTGTAAGAATATCCCATAACCGAATGAGATTGCTTCTCACTTATCTGAAACCCTTCTGGAAACTGGTTGGCCTGGCTTTGATTCTAGCCGCCATCAACCAGATTTTCTCTTTGCTTGACCCCTTGATTTTTCGGCATGTCATCGATGAATATGCCACCCGATTCAGAGACTACTCGACCGTGGAGTTCTTCAGGGGGGTCAGCCTACTGCTGGCTGCCGCTGTTGGAGTGGCCTTTGTCTCTCGGGTTGCCAAGAACTTCCAGGATTACTACATTAATGTCATCACTCAGCGGTTGGGGGCCAGGATCTATTCCGATGGGCTCCAGCATTCATTAGAATTGCCCTACGCGGTCTTCGAAGACCAGCGAAGCGGGGAGACTCTGGGGAAACTCCAGAAGGTCAGAAGCGACGTCGAAAAGCTGATCGCCGCCTTCATCAATATCCTCTTCACCTCGCTGGTCGGGGTGGTCTTTGTAATGTCCTATGCTTTCACGGTCCACTGGATTATTGCGCCGTTATATTTCATGACTGTCCCCGTGCTGGGATTGCTAAGTTCTGTTTTGAGCAGGAAAATCAAAAAAGTCCAGAAGGTGATTTTCGCCGAGACCACGGCATTGGCTGGCGCCACCACTGAATCGCTGAGAAACATCGAATTGGTCAAGAGTCTAGGTCTGGCTCGGCAGGAAATTCAGCGATTGAATAACGCTACAGGAAAGATCCTGCAATTAGAGCTGAAAAAGGTCCGTTACCTGCGCAGTCTCAGCTTCATCCAGGGGACCTCGGTCAATTTTCTTCGGACCAGCATCTTGTTTCTGATGCTCTACATGATCTTTGCGCAGAAAATTACCGTTGGCCAATTCTTTGCCCTGTGGATTTACTCCTTCTTCATTTTTGGCCCATTACAGGAACTGGGCAACATCATCAATATCTACCGCGAAGCGGAGGTTTCCCTGGGGATCTTTGAAGGCATCCTGAAAACTCCCCGCGAGCCCCGACCGGCCAATCCGGTGAGGCTCGACGAGATTAGGACCCTAGCTTTTGAGGAGGTGGTGTTTCAACATCAAACGGCGTCGTCAAAGGCACTGAACAGCATTTCCTTTCGGGCTGAACAAGGCGAAACCATCGCTTTTGTGGGCCCATCCGGAGCCGGCAAGACCACCCTGGTGAAACTACTGGTTGGGTTGTACCGCCCTCAAAGCGGAAGAGTCCTTTTGGGAGGTATCCCGATGGAGGATCTCGATCTAGACCGATTCAGGGAGAGGATTGGCTTTGTGACTCAGGATACCCAGCTTTTTTCCGGCACGATCCGCGAGAATCTGCTTTTTGTCAATCCCCAGGCTTCTGACGAAGAGTGCCTCGACGTCCTGGAAAAGTCTGCCTGCCAAAGTTTGATGGCCAGGGCCGATCGAGGATTGGATACCGTGATAGGAGAGAACGGAGTCAAGGTCTCAGGAGGCGAGAAGCAGCGTCTTTCCATCGCCAGGGCCCTATTACGCCACCCCAGCCTGCTGGTGTTTGACGAGGCTACCTCATCCCTCGACTCACTGACGGAGGAAGAAATCACCGAGACCATTCGGGATGTCTCGGTGCGCCAGGACATGATCACGATCCTGATCGCTCACCGGCTCTCGACTGTCATGCATGCGGACCGAATCTACGTGTTGGAGAAGGGCAGGATAGTGGAGTCCGGAGGTCATGAGGACCTATTGGAGCTGAAGGGGCTTTATTTTGCCATGTGGCGTCAGCAAATCGGGGAAGGGGAGGAGTCCATGGTTGGAGCTGACTCGGTGAAAAGCCGCAGAAGCTGAGGGACTGAAGGGCATGCAGTTCTACCGGTGACAGCGTATCCATGAGAGTCTCCTTGACCGTCGAACTTCCTCGATCTCGCTCTCCCAGGACCAGGACTTGCATGCTCCCCACAAAATCTGTTACGGCCGCAAAAGAGTGTTGTCAATCAGTCGGGTATTCCCGACCAAGGCCGCCAGGAGAAGCAGAGCATCCCGGTCGAGTATGGCCATCAGGGACAGATCCTGGGGGTCGACGATCTCAGCATACTGCAATCGGACCAGAGGTTCCCCTAGAATAAGTTCCCTAACTCCTTCCAGGATGTTGGCTGAAAGTCGTTCTCCTGACCGGACTCCTTCTTCCGCTCGTAGCAAACTTCGGTGGAGGACTGCTGCCGCCCTGCGGTGCTCGGCAGACAAATATTCATTCCTTGAACTCGCAGCCAACCCGTCTGGCTCACGCACCGTCGGGCACACCACAATCTGCGCGTCGAGATTCAAGTCTTCCACCAGGCGCTGAACAATGACGCACTGCTGGGCATCCTTCTGTCCGAACACCGCAACCGTGGGCTGAACAATGTTGAGGAGTTTCAAAACCACCGTGGCGACTCCGCGAAAATGACCGGGGCGGAACTGGCCGCAATACTTCTGTCCAAGCTCCTCAACAGTGACGTAGGTTCTGTAGCTTGGCGGATACATTTCACCGGCTTCGGGGAGAAACAGGATATTAACCCGCTCCTGTTCGAGCAGGGCAAGATCTTTCTCCAGTGGCCTGGGATACCGGCCTAAATCCTCAGAAGGGCCGAACTGGGTGGGGTTGACAAAGACGGAAACCACCACCATGTCGGCGATCTCTCTTGCTTTGCTGATCAGACTGAGGTGACCGGTATGCAAGGCGCCCATGGTGGGCACCAGTGCGACTGTAAAGCTTTTCCGGGAAAGCTCGACGCGAAGCGCTCGAAATTCAGCGATGGTTTTGATGACTTGCACTATTCAAATGCGGACACAGAAACAGCAACGCAATTTGCCAGCTTGCCCTATTGGGCATTCCCGCGACAGCCGTCTCACGCCTTCCGAGTGAAGGCCTTGAGGTTGGCTTTGCTCTCGCCGCTATAGGACTCAGACTCATTCGGAAACTCGCCGGTCAGACAGTCCGCACGGTATCGGCCGACAGCATTGGAAATGAGCTCCTTCAAGTTCGCGTACTGCCGCACAAACTTAGGCTTTGTTAGGAAGCTGATCCCCAGCAGATCATCGGTCACCAGTATTTGGCCGTCACAACTGGCTCCCGCCCCGATGCCGATAGTGGGAATCGAAAGCGCTTGAGTAATCTCACGGGCCAGGTCAGATGGAATGCCTTCTAACACCAGGGAAAAGGCTCCGGCCTGCTCAATTTGGCGGGCATCTTCCAAAAGCCTTTCGGCTGAAGCGGCATCCCTGCCTTGAACCTTGTATCCACCCAGCACATGAATGGATTGAGGGGTAAGCCCAATGTGCCCCATAACCGGGATTTCCGCCTGCACCAGTCGGCTTACCAACTTGGCCCGCTTCGATCCCCCCTCGATTTTGATGGCCTCAGCTCCACCTTCCTTGACCAAACACAGGGCGTTCTTAATCGCCTTCCTGTTGCTGACATGATAGGAACCGTAAGGCATATCAGCCACCAGCAAGCCTCTTCGAACAGCCCTATGAACAGCCTGGAGGTGGATCAGGATCTCCTCGATAGTCACTGGGATAGTGGAGGTGTACCCCAGCCGGGTCATCCCGATCGAATCCCCGACCAGGAGAACATCAATCCCCGCTTCGTCCAGGATCCGGGCGAGGGGATAATCGTAAGCAGTTAAGGCTGTGAACTTCTCCTGGCGGGCCTTCATGGCCAAGAGTGAGCTGGAAGTGACTTTTGGTAAGTTTCCGTTTGAGGTAGCGTTCATAAGATACGCTCCTAATCTCGTAGAATTGGGCTCATCATCTTTCGGCCGCCACACTCAATGCACGGGATAGAACGGCCATTCCTCCTGGAAGATCATCAAGCTTTAAGACCCGCGTTTGCAGAGGCGATCGCATAATCCCAAACCTCCTCTAGAAACGGCGGTCGACGTTGATTGCTCAATCGTCGCCGCTTCAACAGGCTTCAGGCTTTTCCAGCAAGGACCCGCCTTGAATTCGTGCCACGGCAGCTTTGCTTGTCAGCGCAGAGCCCACAACATTATAAAGCATGCGCTGCGCACTCCCAAGACTCAGCCAACTCCGGTAACGACAGTCGCTGCCTTAGGCTATGAAAGGTTCCCCTTAAAGCACCAGACAATCCTGCACCGGGCTCCTGTCGTCCGAGTGCTACCTTGCCGAGGCTGTAACTTTCACTCCAACCTTGGTGAGCTTGGCCCGTGCAGCTTTCAAACTCATGCCCTCATCGCGCATGAAATGAAGCAGCCCCCGAAGCTTATAAAGCTCACGGGAGGAGTAAAACTTAAAGGCGCCTTTTTTCACGCCGCGGATCAACCCGAGCTCTTCATACTGCAATAACTCGTCATGGGCCAGACCAAGCTTAGCTGCGAGTTGATCCTCGCGAAAGTAATCCGGCATTGATTCATACCCTCCTCAACTCGATACAGACTGTAATTGCGAAAGTATATCAGTGAAATCAATCAACTGGTTGGTAAAGATATCCCTGGCCACATCCAGGAGACGGAAGACCGTCGGATCTCTCACCGAGTAAAAAACGTTATTGCCGTTCTTGCGCGCAACCACAATGTTCCTAGCTCGGAGCAGGGCCAGTTGCTGAGAGAGGGTGCTTTGTTCTGCCCCCACTCGGCCGCGAAGCTCATTGACGCCACACTCCCCGCTCCGCAGAGAGTCCAGAATCTTGATTCGCAGCGGATGCGCGAGCGCTTTGAAGAACTCGGCTTTAAACTGGGTCAACTCAGCCATAGAAACCAAGGGATAATCTCCAGAATTCACCAGTCTTTAGCGATATTTACATATTCAAATATACATGTCAACTGTGCTATTTTGGCAGCTCAAGGGCAAGTCGATGTAGACTGAAATCATTCGATCCTTCAACAGGTTATCAAGGAAGGGGGAAAACCATGGTGAGCAGAACTCCTCGACGAAAGTTCATCAAGGTAATGGCGTCCGGAGCTGGGGGAATGAGCTTACTGGGGCGGAACCTGGCCGCGGCACAGAAAACCAAGTTGGGATTGATTGGCTGTGGGTGGTATGGAATGGTGGACCTGAGGGCTGCTCTTAAAGTAGGAGGCGTAGAAGTCGTAGCTTTATGTGACGTAGACAGCCAGCATTTGGAGCAAAGCGCAGCGGAAGTTGAGAAATTCCAGGATGGCCGGCCCAAGACGTTTAAGGATTACCGGGAATTGCTCCAGACCTCCGACTTGGACGCGGTAATCATTGCGACGCCGCCGCAGTGGCATGCTCTACCGTTTATTGCGGCCTGTCAACGAAAACTCGACATTTACTGCGAGAAGCCACTGGCCTATGACATCCGGGAGGGTAGGGTCATGGTGGATGCAGCCAAAGCCAGCAGCCGGGTCATCCAGATCGGTTTCCAGCGACGGCAAAGTCCGGCCATCCGGGAAGCGGCTCAGTACATCCGCGAGGGAAAGGCAGGCAAAATCTTTCAGGTGGAGGCCCAGATCCACTACGGGGCAAAAATCCCCGATACGACACCTCAAGCACCCCCCGCGTCGCTGGACTGGGACTGGTGGTGCGGGCCGGCCCCCAAGCTTCCCTATGCTCCCAACATTGGCCATATTGCCTGGCGGCTGGAGGAGGCTTACGGTAACGGGCACCTGGTAGACTGGGGAATACACTGGATTGACGCCATTCGGGTCATTTTAGGCGAAACAATGCCTCGAAGAATACTGGCCTCAGGCGGGACCTACGTTCTCAAGGATAAGATCACGACTCCAGACACCATGACCGTGACTTTTGAATTCGGGCAGTGCCCGGTGATTTGGCGTCATCGCATTTGGGGAGCTGCCGAATATGACCGCGAAATCGAGAACGGAGTCTTCTTCTATGGGGACATGGGGACGGTTTTCATCAGCGATAGCCGCTGGGTGGTGCTCCCCAGGATGGCGCCCTTCGAGCGGCGCATCATGGAACCGTCTGCTCTAAATGACCCGGGAGTCCGTCACATGGCCAACTTCCTGGATTGCGTGCGCAGCCGCGAGGCTCCGGTGTGCTCTCCAGAGGATGCCTTCCAATCGGCGTCCACAGTCCAGTTGGCCATGATTGCCTACAAGTCAAAATCGATAGTTGAGTGGGACGCCAAAACGGAGAGCATTTTGAGCAATCCGCCTGCAACGAGCCTTCTGAAGAGGGAGTATCGGCTCCCCTGGAGGCACCCCTACACCGGATAGGTCGATATATTGGAAACAAAAAAACCTACAGGAATGCTGGGGCCAGTTCAGCGAACCAGCCACAAAAGGCTTCCTCCAGGGACTGTTTCTTGGGGTGCGCCATGTTTAGCCTCCTGAAAACTTTGGTGTCTAACAGAAATTCTGCAGATCTCTTTGAGACTTTTTCAGGAAGGGAACAAGCAATTGGGATGCCAGTGTCTCGCATTTGAATCCGCTGGTCTGACGTGTGACCTTGTCAGGAACAAATTGCCGATTAGCACGGAAGGTGGGTTTAGCTCCGGATTCTCACCACCTGGGCACCAAAGCAAAGCGGCTGTAAGCTTCACGGAAGTAATTCTTGTAGGCAGCATCTGGGCTACTTCGCACCCAACGCCACGCTCTTTCTAGATTGGCTCGGGCGTACGCTTCGCTGAGAGTGCTCAATTGTCACGTTTGCTCGTTCACAATTTTGGTCCAACTCGGACCTCGGGAGAGTTCAGTCTCCTCCAGTCCGCAAATCATGACGATCTTCGCTACGCCAGATGGCTTCTCTCTCAAAGGGGCTGCCTACCTTCATGTTCGCAGATCATCCAGAAACTCTGATGCAGGCTTGACACCTGTGACAAGCAGATGATCGCGGGCCCGCGTGCAGGCGACATAGAGCAGGTGGCGTTCCGTGTCATAGACCTCCTGCAAATCCGCGTCGTCGCCCACCGTCTCGATACGCTCCTGCAAGGGAATGACCTCATCGTCACAGGCCATCACCACCACCGCTCGGAACTCCAAACCTTTGGCCAGATGCATGGTGCTGATCGAGAGGTAGCCGCTGGTCGTCTCAACACGCTCATCGAGGATTTTGAAAGGGATTCCTGCTTCCTTGACGGCGACGCGGGCACGATCCAGCTCTGCCCCCGAGCGGACGAAGACTCC
>JBGPHY010000024.1:0-19988 GCA_041484625.1 Terriglobia bacterium
CTGGCAACCTTGGGGTCAACAAAGTTCAGTATGTCCCAGACAATCAGTCCATCAAAGTAATCTTCCGGATAATTGAGGTTCTCCCTCAGGAAGGCCGACTCGTCGAATCGGGACTGGCCTTCCACGAGGCTCCAATACTTCCCGCTCCGATAGGCGCCCAGGAAATCTTCAACGTGGACCTTGACTCCAGAGTTAAAGAAGTATTCGACGTTGGAACCGGTCAGCGTCCCAATATCCAAAATGACTGGATGTTCCCTTCGCAAGACGGCTTCCACAAAGTCCTTAAAGACATTTGTAGGAAGTACTGGAAATGCTGGGGGCGTGTTCTCCTTGCTAGCCTCCAGGGGGCTTCCAAGGACAGGGCTGGAAGCCGGTTTTTTCCAGGGAGGCGGTCCCGTTTGCCGGAAACGTTGAAATGGGTTTCTCATTGGCAGCGACGAGAGGGTCCCTTCACCAGTTCCAGGCGTTATTTAGTTGGGGGTTTCGGCGGAAAAGACTCCCCACTTGCCTTGGCGAGCTCAGGTTTGTATGCCTCAACTTTCTTGGGTTCCTCCGGTGCCTTCTGCATGTCGACACTCCCCTTGAAGTGGGCCCCATCGGCAATCGAGATACGGGGGGATCGGATGTCACCCACGACTGACCCCGAAGCTCGGATCTCCACAATTTCTCCGGCCGCGATATTTCCGATGACGTTGCCGATCACCGTGACGTTCTTGGCGTAAAGCTCCGCACTGATCTTTCCGTTGGGGCCAATGACCAGGTTGTGTGCTTTCAACTCGATCTTCCCTTCCACCCGGCCCTCAATGGTCAGATCCTCATCTCCGCTCAGCTCCCCTTTAATGTAGACAGACTTGCCGATGTTGACAACATCATCCCGGACAGGATTGGGTTTGGGCTCAAAGCGTGGTTCCATGGGTTTTCTCTCCTCAAATGGACTCAATGGAGGTTCCTCCTTTCGAACAATTGGCGCGGCTCGTTCTTCTTCCGGTTTCTTACTTCTCCACATGAGCTGTTCCTCCCTGCCAACACCAGGCGATACGCTGCTGGCTGTGGAAATCGAGCTGGCAGGCTCTTTGCCGTATACCTTAACACAACTCAACTGCCGACGCCCCAGGAAATTTGCCGGGCGGGAGATTCTCTCACCCAATGGCTTCGGCCTGGAAGAAGGTCAGGAAAAGAAATATAAGAAATCAAAACGTCCTGATGGAGTTCGACAGAGGAGAGTGGCGACCTGCGGTTAATCAGGCTGTGAAAGCCCATTCGGGGGACTGGAGTTCACGGAAGGCAGCCCTGCCACCAGCCCACGACTCTTCCCAGTCTCACTTCTTACCGGATTCTGAAGGGCGGTTTTGGCTCTGCTGGCCCGAATGGTTGTCCGCACTTCTGGCTTGCTTGGTTAATGCAGCCCCCTCACGCAGGATCTGGTTGATTCTCTGCAGCGCCCGGGAGATCTCACTCTGGCTGGGATTATTCACATCGGGTTGGCGGGCCAGCAGGTTGGCCAGCCGCTGTATCTCCTGCTCCAGTTGCCAGTCATTGGCCTCCTTAAGCGATAGCCCCTGCCGGAGCAGGTTACTTCTCCGCTCGGCATCCCGGGTCAGGCCCTTGAGTCTCCCGATTTCTTCCTGGAGACGCTTGAGTTCTACTTCGTTCTGGCCGGAGACCTGGCTCAGCCTGGTCTCCAAACCGGTATTGGTTGTTTGCAGGGTACTCACCTGAGACTGCAGCTGGTCTACCTTGTCCAGAGTCTGCCGATATGACTGAGACATCTGGTCACGCTCCTGCTGGAGCTTGTTCACGTCGTCCCGCAACTTCCCGAGGGACGATTCAAAGCCGGAGATCTCTTTCTTTCGGATGGCCAGGATCGATTTAAGCTCCCCAGCGATATCGTTTTTGTTGGCAAGGCCCGTACCCAGCCGGGCAGCGGCTGACTGGCATTCTTGCATTTCCTGGGACATGGCGACAATCTGGCCCCGATAAGAGGTGAGGGCTTCCTCGGCCCGTTTCAACTGCAGGGAGAGATTCAAGTTGATTTCTTGATCCAGGGAAACCGACGACTGCAGCATCCGCATCAGGGAGCCACTGCGATAAGAAGAATAAGCCAGGAAGAAGAGTGCCAGCGCAACGACCAGGACTTTTAAGGCACCCAGCCGGGTTCTCACGCCCAATCCGAGGACCCAGACATCTATCTTCTTTCGGCTCAGCCGGACCAATCCGGCGATCCCAAGGTACAATCCGCCCACGCCCAGGAACAGGAGCAGCAAAGGGACCAATTTGTCCATGGCGGCATCCTCCGAACAAAGCCGAGTTTACATCTTTAGGTCTGGACCTTAAAAGCAAATTGGACAAACCTTATGTTTGAATAATTTCAACAAAACGAATCGTAGAGCTATGTCTCCATCTCGTCCCTCATATTGACGTGTGGTACCCGGCCTATGTTATGATTGAGCCACAAAAGTAAAGCCAGAGCATGTTGTTTGCGGTGTCCAGGACATGAACAAACGCAGGCCCTGAGAGGAACTATGCTGCCACTGGAAACCATCCAGAATCTGCCCAAGATGGAACCAAAGTCCGAAGGGATCGAGACTCCGCGCAAGAAGAGGCCCAAGGAGATCGCCGTAATCACTGAATGCTGTACGGGCTGCGCAGGGTCCCCTGCTTGTGTCCCTTATTGCCCGGTGGCAGATTGCATGTTCTGGGTGCCGGATGAGGAACATCCTCCGTTCGGTTATATTGAAGTGGACCCCCAACTCTGCATAGGCTGCAAAAAGTGCACCAGCAAAGGACCGGATGGCTCTTTCCTGGATGGATGTCCGTGGGATGCTATAGAGATGATTCCAATCGAAGAGATCGAAGCCGTAACCGGGAAGATGCCTTACTAAAGCAGAACAAGGTCCTTTCACCGACTCCCTCGACCTCTTATGGCTCCTACCGTCTGAAGGGCCTGCTGCCTGATCCTCTCACTCATTTGTGGCAGATCTCGGGCGTAAGGTTCCACGTCGGCCAACTCCTCGGTTTGCCTGACAAGGAACAGTGCTCGCAAAGCCTCCCAGACCTGAGATTCCGCCGGAGAGATTAGCCCCACGATTTCCGACGAAGCAACAGGCCTCTTATCTCCAGCCTGTGGGTTGGAAAAGAAACCCGCGAGAGGGGAACGGATGTCGACATTTCCTTCGGAGGCAGTCTGAATTTGGGCGATGAGAGTTCCAGGATTAACGGCTTCGCCATCCTTCAAACGAAAGGAGAGAAGCCCATCCTTAGGGGCCTTCAGTTTATGGGCTCGGAGCATCGCCACAATTTCCAGCTTTCCACGGGAATCACCAAATCGAACCAGAGCCAAAGCCGCATTGCGGCGGACCAGAAGGTCAGGGTCCTGAACCAGATCTGCCAGTCGCTGATGAAAGGATTCAAACTGGTTGTCTTGACCCATAAGCCATGTGGCCATTGCTCTTACTTCCGGGGGAGAGGTGGTGGAGAGCCGCTCGACCTCAGGATACCACCGTCGAACGGAACTCGTTTCGCCACGACTGATCCTTTCCGCAATCTGCACTAGTGCGTGCTGAATTTTGCGCGGCCTTGATCCATCTTGCAATGCCTTCTCGATCTCCCCATCGGTCAATGGCTTGCCGAACCAGGTCCCCCTCCATAACAAATAGGGTAACAACACCATCAGGAAAGCAACTCCATACATCGACAGATGTGATTTGTTAATTCTCGAATAGGTAAATCGTAGATCCATTTTCACGGATTGAAGAGACCCGAATACCAGGTCCTTCTCCTTGGGCTAGAAATGGTAGAGCATCCAGTAAATCACTACCCCCGTCACGGAAACGTAAAGCCAGAGGGGCAGAGTCCAGTGAGCAATCCGTTTGTGCTTGTCAAACTGCTCCTTCCAAGCCCGGCTCAACGTAGTCAGGACGAGGGGCACGATCGCAGCGGCCAGAAGGGTATGAGTGAAGAGGATGGCCAAATAGAGAGAACGACTGAAGCCCTTTCCCTGAAATCGCACAGCGCCGACCTGCCAGTGATAAATCAGGTAGGTAACCAGAAAAAGAGTCGAGCAGGCAAAGGCCATCAGCATGCAGATCTTATGGGCCGGAATTCTCTTTTGCCGGATGAAGTAGTATCCCAACAGCATGAGGGCAGCGCTGGTTGCGTTCAAGGCCGCATTCAGGGGAGGGAAGAAAGACAAAGTCATGCGGGGCTCGACTCCCTCAAAAGTGTTCGGACATCCGCCAGTAATTTCTTCAGGCTCTCTTCGTCGCTGCTGTCATAGTAGCCCCGCAGGCGTCCCTGCCGATCCACCAGAAGGAAACGGGTTGTATGGAGCAAGGTGTCGTCCACCCCAGCCACCAGGAATCCTTCTTTGGCTAGACGGTGTATTGCCGACTTTTCCCCGGTGAGGAAGTACCATCGGTCCGGATGAGCATGAAAACGATTGGCATAGTCCGACAGGACTGCTGGTGTGTCGGTCTCAGGATCCACCGTTACAGATACCAACCGGGCCTCCGCGTTCCCGGCCAAACCTTGCTGCAATTCGGCCATCCGTTCGCTCATTCGGGGACACGGACCCGGGCAACTGGTAAAGAAAAAGTCAGCGACCCAGACCTTGCCACGCAGGTCATCCATCCCCAGCGGCTTCCCGCTCCTCTCGGTGAGAGAAAATGAAGGGATCTGGCTGTAAATGGGGAGAACTGGCTGACCATTGACAGTGGCAATTCTTTGTTTTAGCAGAATATGCATCCAGACGAATCCAGCCAGAGTGACGAGCAGCAGGCAGAGGGAAGCAATCAGCAACACTCGCCTCAGGCGCTGCATTGATTCAGGGTTCATAAGCACCTCCTTGAAATTCCCATCGGTGAACGAATTCCTCCGGACCTTAACCAGCGGCGCGAATATTTGCCGCAACAGGATCTATGCTGGTTTCCCACCCTTGGAATTCCTGCTGTCTTCTGGGTTCTCCAGGGCAGATTCCTTTTCCCGGGGACCGCGGTTCGTCAACCATTGATGGAACTCCTGGCTTCGCGAGGTCCAGTAAAAATTGAGTAGAAAAACCAACGACAACACCAGCGCCACAAAAGTGAGAAACAACCCATCAAAGGTAGTAGACTGCCCGGAAGCCAATAACCAGGCCACCAAAGCTATCCCGCCAAGACCTAGCACCAAACTGAAGACCAAGAGAAAGAAAGCCTCCATCAAGCTTCATACCTCCACCAAAAAGTCTCAGGAGAAACAAACGCAACACAGGGACCAAGGAGTGCAGCCAACCGCGAAATTTCAGGCATATTCCGTCCTCCTAGCTCCTCCAGTCAGCCTTCCGCCCAGATTGGCATGATTCGATATTATCCGAACCCCTGCGGATTGTTCAATCCTTGAGAAATGATGAGGGGCCGAGTTCGAATAGAGATGAGCGGCTGTAATCACTGGTAGGGTGCAACCCAACCACCTTCGGGGGGAGCGAATTGGGCCTCTGGCTGATGAGAAACACTGCGATGCCGAAAGGCCTCAATCAGGATTGCGCCCATGATGACAACTGGAGGCACCAGCAAGAAAAGAATCGCCAAGTTAAGCGCAGTTTGGGCGTGTGGAGCCTGGGCTTTGGCTGCAACCTGGCACATTGGACAACCCTGGGCGAACGCTGCTGACTGACCCACTAGGGAGAAAGTAACCAGGAGCAGGATGAACAACCCTTTTCCTCGCCTGTTTCGGTCTAAGCCCTGTCGCATGCTCATGATTAACTCTCGCCAATCGGGTTGGATGCAGGAACTCGCTCAATGCGGACGCATATTCAACAATCTGAAGCTGTCTGGGAAGAAAACCGTCAGGAGCGATGCCACGATAATCAAAGTTGGCACCAGGGTCAGCACAAGACTTCGTTTCTCAAACCGCAAATGCATGAAATAGGCCATAATGAGTGCTGCCTTGATGACAGAGATCCCCATTAGCAGGGCCAACATCAAGCGCAGAGGCAACCGTTCATAGGCCAAGAAGACCTCCAACCCTGTCAGACCTAAGAGCCAGACCCACACACCCAAAACGAGGCGATTGCCGAGGATTGTGTTTCCATGCTTTTCTGAATGGGAAACCATCGGATAATCCTCCAATTAATGCCTATTTACCGAGAGCAGATACACCAGCGGGAAGATGAACATCCAAACCAGGTCTACAAAGTGCCAATACAAGCCACAAACCTCCACATGGTCTGGCCCAAAACGGTTTTTACTTACTCCGATCGCCATAGCTCCTAAATAGAGGACACCGGTGGCCACGTGGAACATGTGCATTCCGGTTAGCCCGAAAAATGTGGCACCGAAAAGAGGGGTTCCCCAGGGGTTCCTAAACAATGTTACCCCTTCCGAAATGAGCCCTCTCCACTCATTGGCGTGCAAGACAATGAAGGCTAATCCTCCCAGAAGAGTGCATAGAATCCATCGGACTGCCGCTCGACGGTCACCCCGGTTGGCTGCATTTACCCCCAGCACCATGGTGAGGCTGCTGGAGAGCAGACAAAACGTCATGAGTGAAGCCATGGCAATGGTGGGCCAAAGGTGGAATGGGGTCGGCCAGTTCGGGCTGGCGACGCGAACGTAACTGTAACCGATCAGAAGTCCAGAGAATGTAAGAGAATCCGACAAGATAAAAAGCCACATCCCGAGCTTCTTATGGCCGACCGAGTACGGAAGTGAACCTCCGTCCCATTCTGACATGGAGATCTCTTCGATTCTCGCTTCGCTTGCCTCTGCCATTTCAATACCTCCAGAAGAACAGCAAAAGGAAAAGATAGACCCACAGGGCTGCCATGAAATGCCAATACATCGCCGTCAAATCCAGAGCAGTCCCTCCGGAATTCTTAGTCGTGTAATGATGCCACGGCCGAACAAGGACATACCCGAGTGCCAACATACCCCCGAGAAAATGCATCCCGTGGACTCCAGTCAGCAAAAAGAAGAAAGAGCTGTGCGGGCTGGTGGTCAAATAAATGCCTTGGGAAGCCAACTGACGCCAGATAGAGAGCTGCACAAAAAGGAAGGTCAGGCCCAGAAGGGTAGTTACCATTAACCAGCCACGGAATGCAGCCTGATGGGATTCTCTCTGATGCTTCCTGGAGATCTCCAGGGAAAAACTGCTTCCTAATAAAATCAGAGTGTTCCAAATCAACGCACGCGGCATTGGGATTGAGAACACGTTTTGAGAAATCCCCAGGCGAAACACGTATGCGCTGCTTAAACCAGCGAAGAGCATGGTGATGGAAGCCATGCATAACCACATGGCCAGGCGATTGGATTGGGAGGAACTTCCATACCGGGAAGGCCCGACATGCCCCCAACGGTCTGAATCCCCACCTCCCCAGCGGTCGTCGCCTTGATTGTGACCCCTCCCGACAGAACCATCGTGGAGCTTCAGATCGGTTTCGTTCTCTGGCGGTGCAATTGATGTCGACATATAGAATGAAGTGGGGTTGCCCCTTTCGCGGCGCTCCTATTAATTCGGCGGATCGGTCTGCATGATGAATTCCCGGGACGCGCCCGGGACTCCGTATTCATAAGGGCCATGGTGGACTACCGGATGCTTTCCTCCGAAATTGTCATGAGGAGGCGGGGAAGGAATTGACCATTCCAGAGTGGTGGACTCCCATGGATTCTCAGGAGCCTTACGCCCCTTGAACAAACTCCAGAAGAGATTCACCAAGAAAATCAATTGGGCTGCCGCCGTCACGATGGTGGCAATAGTAATGAACTTATGAAAAGGCTGGGTGGCCGCCAGATACTGAAACTCGGTGGCCTGCGCATAACGGCGAGGATGTCCCATGATCCCCATGATGTGCATGGGGAGAAAAATAGCGTATACCCCCAGAAAGGTCAGGAAGAAGTGCACCTTCCCCCAAAAATCGTTCATCATGCGCCCGAACATTTTCGGGAACCAGTAGTAAGTTCCTGCAAAGATTCCGAAGATCGCAGCAACTCCCATGATCATATGGAAGTGGCCCACCACGAACCACGTGTCGTGGAGCATGAGATCGAGTGAAGTCTGTCCCAGAAACAGCCCCGTCAACCCTCCCGACACAAAAAGAGAGACAAATCCAAGAGCATACAGTGAGGCCGCAGTGAAGCGGATCTTGCCTCCCCAGAGAGTTCCCAGCCAGTTGAATGTCTTGATGGCTGAAGGGACGCCGATGGTCAAGGTCAGCAGGGAAAAGGCGATGGCGGAATAGGGGCTCAAGCCGCTCACAAACATATGATGTCCCCACACAAAGAACCCCAACATGCCTATCGCGAAAATGGCGTAGACCATAGCGCGATAACCAAAAATAGGCTTGCGCGCAAAGGTAGAAAGGAGTTGAGAGGCCACACCCATTCCTGGCAGAATAGCGATATAGACCTCAGGGTGCCCGAAAAACCAAAACAAGTGCTGCCAGAGGAGAGGTGATCCTCCGGAGTGGGAAATGATTTTGTCACTGACGACCAATCCTGCCGGAACAAAAAAGCTGGTGCCGCCCAACCGGTCCAGCAGTAACAGGATGCCTCCCGCCAGAAGAACAGGGAAAGACAGCAGGGCGAGAATCGCAGTGGTGAACCAGGTCCAGACGGTTAAGGGCATCCGCATGAGTGACATCCCTTTGGCGCGCAGATTAATCGTGGTCGTAATGAAATTCAGGGCGCCCAACAACGAGGCAATACAGAAGATCGCGAGGCTGACAATCCAAAGGGTCTGCCCTAAACCTTCGCCCGGGCCCGCTATTTCGCCCAAGGCACTCAAGGGGGCGTAGGCTGTCCATCCAGAGATGGGGGCTCCCCCTTGCACAAAGAGGGCCGCCACCATGACGATTAGGCTGACAAACGTGAGCCAGAAGGAAAGCATGTTCAGCACCGGAAAGGCCATGTCGTGAGCCCCAATCTGGATGGGGAGGAAATAGTTGCCAAAACCACCCTGGGGCGCGGTGGTCAGCACAAAGAACACCATGATCGTTCCGTGCATAGTCACCATGGACAGGTAGAATTCCGGAGTCATGGGGCCACCCTCAAAACCGACGGGGAAGATCTTCCCCAGCAGAGGCCAGACCTCGGTGGGCCAGGCCAGCCTCAAGCGAAAAATAATGGATAATGCCATCCCCAGTAACACGGAAAACAAGGCGAGAAAGTAGTACTGCATCCCGATCACTTTGTGGTCAAGGCTGAAGATCCATTTCCGGATGAATCCGGTGGGCGCCTTGTGAGCCACAGCTGGAGCCATTTCTGCCATTGTCCCTCCCCTTCCTCTTTTCTTTTAGCTCGAGAAAACGTTCCTGCTTACTCCCACCCAGCAACATGACTCCCACGACCTGTCCCCTCAGCTGAATCCATACGCTCCATCCCCGGTCGCCAGCTAACGGGTGGCGCGGTCCTTCAGCCAGGCGTCGAAGGCCTCGTCGGACATCATCATCAGATAACCTTTCATCTTGTAATGGGCGAGCCCGCACAATTCAGCACAGGCAATTTCATACTCCCCTGCCTTCGTTGCCTTAAAGTGAATGGGTATAGCCATCCCTGGAACTGTATCCTGCTTGATTCGCAAAACAGGCACGAAGAAACTGTGAGTCACATCTTTTGATCGCGTCGTCAAACGAATTGATCGGCCCACAGGAACCGCCAGTCGGTTAAGACTGACAATGTCGTCGGCCGAGGCCGGATCTTTCGGATCAATTCCCACCGGGTTATCCTGGTCATTGATCAGCTTTGGATCCGTCCTACCGAACTTCCCATCGGGCCCCGGGTAGCGAAAATTCCATGCAAACTGCTGGGCCGTTACTTCGACCTGCAACGCATCGGCCGGAGCTTCCTGCAGATGAAGTTGGGCCCAGACTTTTTGTCCCATCACAGCCAGAACGACAAAAACTGTCGCAGTGAGAATCGTCAATCCGATCTCCAATTTCGTGCTGCCATGCGTGTACACCACCTGCCCTCTTCCTCGATCGCGGTACCGCCAGGCGAAGTAACCCAAAGTAACCTGGGCCAATACAAAAGCAATACCAACAACATAAAGGGTTCGCATGAACTGCTGGTCGATGGCCGCTGCATATTCCGACACCTGCTCTGGAAACCACCCCATTCTCCCGGAGAAGAGATAGACGGTGATGAGGGTGATAATCCAGATGAAGACCCCCAGAAGACGGCCCATTTAGTTCCCTCCTCAGCAAGTCCTGGAAAGGACCGAAGAAATAGCCCACGGCACGAGTCGTGGGAACTCGAACAACTTCGATATCAACCTCAGGCAGGAGTGACATGGTCCGGGCAGCCAACCGGACGATGACATCCTCATTTCGCTCCTGCCTGAACTGGTTCCCATCCCAATCCTTTTCAGTGGCTTGTGCCGTGGGTTCAATTAAGGGGCTTCTTTGAGGCCGTGTAAGCAGTTGCCCCCATAGGGTTCTGCCAGCATGCCTAAATCAAGCGGTAACATTGTCGCGGCGCTACCGGAGCTTGTTTACCATCATGGCTGCATACAACAATGGGAGATAGATCACTGATGCATGCAACAAGGCCCGGGCCCGGACTGCTGTTCGATGCTGTGAAGCTTGAAAGGCAAAATAGAGAAAGCCAAAACCCAATACAATAGCTGAGATGAAATAAAGTCTCCCGGTCATACCCAGGAGTGAGGGAATGAGACTGACGGGAACTAAAGTGAGAGAAAAAGTGAGAATCCGACGGAAGGCAATATCCCCCCGGACGTCGTTGCAAGGCAGCATCAACATGCCCGCCCGGGCATAGTCGTCTCGATACATCCAGGCAATGGCCAGAAAGTGAGGAAATTGCCAGATAAATAGAATGGCATAGAGAACCCATGCCTCTGAGGACAGTGAATTGCGAACCCCGGTCCAACCCATCAGTGCCGGGGCAGCCCCTGGAAAGGCACCAATAAAAGTGCAAAGAGAAGATCGACGTTTTAAGGGGGTGTAAACGAAGAGATAACTCAACAGCGTGGCAAGACCAATCCAGCTTGTGAGAGAATTCACCAGAACTGCTAAATAGAGAGTTCCCAGTACCGACAAACCAATACCAAAATTCAGAACTGACCCGGGAGTCAGCCGCCCGGAGGGAAGCGGTCGGTTCAAAGTGCGGCGCATTCGCCCATCGTAAGCTCGCTCCAGGTAATGATTCAGCGTGGCCGTCCCTCCCGCGACCATGCCTGTCCCCAGCAACGTATGAAGAACAATTAGCCAATCTATCCGGCTGGAGGCCATTGCGCAACTCAACGCTGTGGCCAGGAGAACCAGAAACGTGACCTCCGGCTTAATCAGGGAAAGGTAATCACTCAATGGAGAAATACTGGCTTTCAGACCGCAGGCAGTACTCCGGGATGTGGACTGAACCAATTGGTCACTTGAATTCATGATGTTACGTTCTGGGGCGTTGGAGTATAGCCGGGAGCCTTAACCGGCACAGTCAACAGGCGAGACGCCTGCAGAGTCAAAATGAGGCACACCGCAAGGACCAGCGCCCCTACGGCCACATGCGCCGTCGTGATCACTACTGCTAATCGCTCGGGCTGAACAGCATCCCTCGTGATTGCCCTGATCCAGTAAGACCCGATCCCCAGGAAGAGCTGGAGGGACAACAACGAGATTAATAGAACAGCAGGTCTGCGAAGTCCGGAAACATTCGGGTACCTCCCGGTTACTCGAACGAAGACCCAGATTGCCAAAAGAGACACAATCAGGGCGCCTGCCACATGCAGCAGGATTCCGGATTTTGAATGCCGCAAGTACGCCCCGAGAATGAGTTGACCGTAAACCGACGCCATGGTGAGGATGCCAAGCCGGCGCAAGGGACAACGGTCGGGGTCTTCCATGATTGGGCCACTACTCTTCCACTGGGCCGAGGTGACCCACGCCAGACTCACGGCCATACAGAAGAATGCCTGAGCCAAACAACCATGGGCAACTGAGATCACGGTAGGAAGGAAGAACAGCACCGTCATACCACCCAGGATTCCTTGCGCAACCACAGCCCCCAATGCAAACAACCCCAAGAGGCGAACGGATGGCCTGGGTTCCTTCCTCCAAAGCCAAGTCACCAGCATTACCGTCAGCAATCCAACCGTCGTGGCGATCATCCGGTGACCGTGCTCGTAGATGATGCCACCTACCATCGGTGGCATCAGGGAACCGTAGGACAATGGCCAGTCAGGAACAGCCAGGCCGGCTTCGTTACCTGTCACCAAAGCACCTGCAATGATCAATAACCACGTACAGCAGGCTGTCAGGACTGCAAAACGATGCAAGCCCTTTCCAGTGGAACTATTGGAAGAAACGTCTTGAATGCCCATCGTGTCGAATTTCAGACGCTGAACGGGAGTCAGATGGTCCACCATCTGTCCCTGAAATCTTCTACCTCTTCTTGTGCCAGAGTATGATCCGGGATGATAGGCCTCATCTCTGTAATGGGGGATACAGAACTATAAACAAACCGTAGCTCTGCGCGCAAGCTCATCTTTACAGTTCCAGGGCATTTCTGACTTCAAATAGCCAGCGAGGACTCTTAACTCGCATGAAACTCGGCTATCAGCCATAAGAAAGGCGGCAGAGTCAGGTAGCGACTCTGCGCGACGACCCTGCCCCTGTCCCCTGACGTCGCAGGACTGGCACATTTGTCTATGATGACGCCTTCATAGTGAAATCAACGCTCTTTGATTCCTTGGCTGCCACAGTGACCTTCTGGGTGAGCGTACCCAGCTTTTCATGCCAGGCTTCAATGGTATATTCACCCGGGGGGAGTCCTTTAATAACGTAGGTACCGTCCTTTCCTGTGACCGCAAAGAAGGGATGCTTCAGCACTCCGATGTAACTTTTCATCCATGGGTGAACATTGCACTTGACTGGGATCATGATCTCTTCTCGAGCAAAAGTCTGTACGAGTGGGGCCACACCCGGAGCCATTGACTTGTTCCATTCCCGATTGTTGGCTGGGACCGGATGGATGTTGTGAGTCGTGGGATCGCTATTCACGACCTTGATGGGCTGTCCTGCCTGCACTCCGACCATGTGGGGGGAGTACATGCAGCCTTTCTGGTCCAGTACCACAGGATCTTTAGATGGCTCAAACACCTTATCCCCCAGCCCCTCTTTGACGTAGACGAACACGTACTGCAATGCATTACCCTCATTAACCACCAACTGGTCGGAGTACACAGGCTCCTTGTGGGTGGAAGCACAATACGCTTCGGCATCCATCCGGATGAGGGCGGGTTTGGGCTTCTCTCCCTCGAAGGAGATCTTCCCAGTAATCGTGGCCGCCGTGGCAGGATCGATTACCGTGACTTGACCTGCCGCGGGGGTTCCCGCCTTCTGTTCCACCCCACCCGCTGGTTGCTTCTCACTGCCGCCGCAAGCCAGGAGTGTCAATGGCAGAGCGACCGCTGCAAATCGGGAAAGGAATCTTTTCGTATTCATTTGGCTATTAACCTCTCTGAGATAGTTTCCACACCCTCCGGGCTCGAGCCCTTGGGGTCAAAGTAGACGAAAAGGGTAAATTCTTTTCTATCATTGTTGTGATGTCGGCATTCTACAGGTCCTGCCACAATGCCCCTCCCGTTACCTTTGGGCCATCTTCAGCGGGGCGGCAGGACTCCGCCCCAGAAGACGGTGTTGTTCCTCAGGTGTCAGCTGAAACATGTACCGAACCAACAGCTCGGCATGGTCCCCTTCAAAGCCCAAGAAACCGGCGGGCAATGGCCCGGCGAATATCCAGCGTCCACCTTCGCGGCGGAACAGACCTGAAGGCATGGAAGTTCCCGGGGCAATCATGGAGGGGTCCGTGATCCATCGGGTAGTCCACCCCGGCTTCAAGCGCTCTTTGGCTAGCAGGAAATTCGGCGCTGTTGCATTCTTGTCATGGTTAGGATCCCCCGTCGCATGGCACTTCAAGCAGGGGGCCGCCGAGGAGGTAAAGAGCTGCCGGGCCATGGTGCGCTCCTTGTCAGTCAGGGGCTCCAATTTCGGAGGGATATACGGCTGGGACTGAGACGCCAGGGCACTAAAGAACCGAAGCAGCTTCATGATTTCTTCGTCCGAAAAATAAAAAGTGGGCATCCTGACCTTGAGGTAGCTCCGCACTCCATTACGGCTGGGATCTGCGGGATTCATGGAAGGATTGCTAAGGAATCGGGCCAGCCAATTCGGGTCAACCCTCGCCCCTTCCCCCACCAGAGTGGGGGGGAGTTGCTCCTTCCAATCCGGATCCTGATATTTCGGCACGCCCGAGAGCATCGACTTCTGGCCGGGCCGAGCTTGATGGCAGCCCATGCAGTTATACTTGTTGACCACCCACCAGCCCTCCCGGATATCCTGCCTCTGGTCCTTGGGATCATAAAAGTAATGAGCAGGGAGAGTCGAATCCACGCTGCCCAGTAGGAACGTAGTGAGAGCTGTGATCTCGTCTGCGCTCAACTTGAAATCCGGCATGCGCAGCTTTTCGAGGGGCTGTTTAATCTTCCCCTCATCGTAAATCGCAGGATTTTTCAGCTTGTGTTCGAAGAATCCTTTATGATTATACCATCCTTCCTCTCGCGATTTGTGAGTCAAGAGGGCAAAATCCAAGCGCTCAATGGGCTTGCTGCCTTCCCGGGTGAGCTCGGTGCCAATACGACCTTCTTCTTCCAGCCCGGCAATCTCGTGGCAGCCCGCACATCCGAAGTGTTTGATCCAGTGCAGACCTTGTTCCTTCAAGCTGGGATCCTCCATGAATCCCGAGTTGGGGTAGGAGGCTCCGGCCTTTTTCAAAGTGATCAAGTAACTGGCAATGTCTCGCGCTTCGTCCCAGCTGAGCCGGAGATTGGGCATGACGGTCATTTGCTGCACTTGAAGTTCGTGCCCATCATTAGGACAACGGGTGTGGTCCAGGTCATAGACGTAGGGGAGCCCTTTTTTAGAATAGTCTTCCGGTCCAATATCCTTCTTCTCGAAAGCACAATAGGGGCGGGTCCTTTCGCGAGGATTGTGGACCCAGCGCACCAGGTAGTCATAATTTGCCTTTTCCCCGACCCGGGATAGGTTGGCTGCAAACGTTCCACCCATGGCTTGATTTCCCTCACCCACCGAATGGCAGCCAAGACAACCCCTCATCTCAAACAGCTCTTTACCGCGAGTTGCGTCTCCCTGCTTTTGTTCGGTGAGCTGGCCCTGTACTCCGACCTGCCAGATGAAAGCTGCAATTGCTTCCCGTTGATTCGCATTCAGGCGGAACGCAGGCATTTTAGTGGCGGGCCGGAAGGCATGCGGATTCTCCAGCCAGACCGGGATCCATTCCTTCCGAAGCTTGACCCGCACTTCCTTTAAGCTCGGCCCTGCCATCTTTTGCTCCCGCATCAGACTCCGCGATTGTCGGTCGAGCTGCTCCAAGTGATGTTCCATCATGCTGATATCTTGGCGCAACGCATCCGCACGAGCATAAAGCTGTTGGGCCTCAGAGTTATCCGCGGCGGTATCCGCCCTCTTTATGGTCTCATCGATCGACTTTTCCGTTCCCTGTTTCTCCACCTCCAGCCTGCGGATAGCCTGGCGGGAGCTCAGTAGAGCTTCGGCTTCGACATCAAAACCTTCATAACGATGGCAACCGATACAAACCCGATGCCTGAACAGTTCCTTACCCTTGTTGAGGGTTGGAGCGTGTTCAACGTAGAGATCCGGAGCGTGGCACTGATGACAGCCGGCCTCGACATTTTTCGCATCATAGAGTGGCCATAGCCAGTGCTCATACTGGCCATGGGCTTTCCTAACACTGGTGGTAGCGGTCCCATTCCCGTTATGGCAAGGGGTACAGCCGAAACGTTCAGGATCATGAATCTGGAGCAAGGTCGGGTCGGGGTGGCTTGTGAAAGCCCCCTCGTTGCCCATATCGCTCTTCGTCAAGGCCAACGGTTCACGGATTCCCAAATGGCAGGACTCGCAGCGCTCCACCAAGCCCACATCTTTCACATGAATCTGTTTGATCTCCGATTTGAACTGGCCCATCTTCCGCAGCAGACCAGCTACCTGCTCCTCGGTCAAGCCGGCGAGATGGTCTTTCAAGTAGGCGTCGCGCTTCTGTCTCAACTCAGTGGCAGGGCGCACCAGTTCTGCCCGTTCAGTCATCAAGGCTGCTTTTTTCGCCTGAAGACGATTAAAGGCCTCTTCCATCTGGTCAAAAGAGAAGCTCACTCTTTTGGCCTTGCCCGATCCATCTGCAGAAGGGAGCGCGATTGTGAACGGGCCTCTCTTGACTCTCTCAATCTCGCGTTGAATGGATTCTTTAGCAGAGGGACTTGTGGTGACTTCTTCCCGGTAAACGAGGGCAGTGACCTGTCCTCGGGCCAGAGAAAACGGTTCGGTCAGCGCCGCCAGTCCTCGGGTGACATTCTCGTTCAGCTCCTGGTCAATCTGAGAAAGATGCAGGGCGATGGCCTTTTCTTCAGCCCGAAGCTGTTCTTCCAGCTTGAGAAATTCCTCTGACTGACGCACGGCCTTTTCAGCTGCGGCTTGTTTGGGTTTAGTCTTCAGCAAGAACCTGGTATAGACCTGATTGAACCGCTTTTGGTAGCCTTTCCAGGGACGTAGACCATAGACCTCTTCGTAAATGGCCCAAAGCAGAGAGAGAACCAGCAATAGGGAGCCCATCAGGAGCAGCAAACTCAGCGATTTGATTACAACTGGGTCCTTTTCGGCGACAGGTTCGTTAGCCAACCCTTCCTCCCCTTAGAAACACAAAGCGAAAAGAGATTGGGAAAAAGCGAACCCGCGGACCCATGCGGATTCTGCCACTCTCGCTTTGCCCCTCTTCCCTTTTCCCTTCAAATATTGAACCATGGTGTAATCCATATGTACTTAACGCGGAACAGCAAACGGGCAATCATTTTTACCGGCAAAAGAATCATGGTGATCATAAAAAACTGAAGGCTTAGATACTGGAGCAAAGTCATGCGTTGATAAATCCTTCGATTGAAGCCCTTCAGGGTGATGACCTTGTGAATGGCTATGCCCGCCACCAGCGCATACAGTCCGAGCACGAGGACTCCAAATATCCCCTTCCCCCAGGCACTCGTAATACTTACAATGTCGGGCAGATCTCGGTTGGCCTCAAAGACCACCCGGTTGTGGTCCCAGGTCTGCCCCGGCCAAAACCATATCCAGCCCGGCCCACGGATGAACGTGCCAATCACGACCATCGACAACCATAGAATAATGAATCCAAACCCGAAAGTCAGAAGGGCGTATTTCCGCTGTTTCAGCGTGTAATAGCCATTACCCAGCGGATTGGCGTCGATGTAGGGAATTGCCATCAAACCGACTAGAATGAGCGTCGGGAGAACCACTCCCGCCATCCAGGGATCGAAGTACACCAGCATCTCCTGTAAACCTAGGAAGTACCAGGGGGCCTTGGCCGGATT
The DNA here is from genome assembly GCA_041484625.1 of Terriglobia bacterium. GTDB lineage: Bacteria > Acidobacteriota > Terriglobia > Versatilivoradales > Versatilivoraceae > JBGPHY01. The sequence goes on from JBGPHY010000024.1 coordinate 17,398, forward strand.
CATCGTCAAGGTGGGATTGGCCGGTTCCTCCAAGGGAGCATCCAGAGTGATCGACCATACCATCAACAACAGGGTGACTATGATGGAAGCCAGAAATTCGATGCGCAACAAGAACGGCCACACATGCACCTCTCGTTCCCATCCGGGCTTCCATGGCTGGATCTTGCGATGATGAGTTTTGGCCAGTTGCGGGTCGGCCTCCAGTTGGGCAATCAGCCGATCATTGGCCAGCGACTGTCGGAGTCCGTACCAAGCATAGAAGGGTACCAACACCAGCAACGCCAGGATGGGAACATTGTCCGGTGTTGAAGCAATTTCCCAAAGCTGCCCCCAGTCCATTTTCGAAGCCTCCTTCCTACAACTTCCTCTCTTCTTTGATCTCTGATTCCAGCATCACCGGAGAAGGGCCGGAAATACCCCCGTCTTTGCGGACACGCCAGAAGTGCACTACCATAAAGATGGCTGCGATAAGGGGAATAGCAATGCAGTGCCAAATGTAGGCGCGAAGCAGGGCATTCGAATCGACGATTGACCCACCCAACAATCCAAAGCGTACGTCATTGTACGGGGTCATCCCGAGTTGCGGTCCAAAAGGCCCCTCATTCCCCAGCAGAGGAGTCGCTCTCGCCATGTTTGTCCCGACCGTAACAGCCCAGAAGCCGAGCTGATCGTCGGGCAAGAGGTATCCGGTGAAGGAAAGGAGCATGGTTAAGAGCATGAGAATCACACCTACAGCCCAATTGAACTCACGCGGTTTCTTATAGGATCCCGTCAGGAACACCCTGAACATGTGCAACCATACCGTGATGATCATGAGGTGGGCCGCCCAGCGGTGCATGTTCCTCAGTAGCTTCCCGAAGGGGACGTCGTGCTCAAGATACAGGATGTCCCGAAACGCTTGAACCTTACTCGGATGGTAGTAGAACATCAGCAAGGCGCCTGTAAACGTCAAGACGATAAACAGATAAAACGTGATGCCGCCCATCCCCCACGTATAGTTGTAAGCCACCGCATCCCGATTGATCTTGGCCGGGTGGAGGTGGAGGAAGACATTCGTCAGAATTCCCAACGCGCGGCTGCGCGGCTTCTCATCGTGTTTGACGCGGAAGATGGATTTATAGAGCTGGGTCTTTTCAGGTTTTTTGAGGATTCGAATATCTTCAGCAGCCTTCTCCTTAAGAACCTCAACTTCCTCCCGCACCCCTTTCAGCAGGCCGGTCAGGCCCTTCTTATTCGAATTCGAATTCTTTTCATCAGCCATATCGCTTCTCCACTAGTTGTGGAACATTTACCGCGCTGTTAGAGCGGTAAGAACGCTCCCGAATCCTTGAAACGGGAGCGGCCGCCTTTGGGCCAGTCGTACAGGACACTGGTGTCGACCACGATCTGTCCTTCAGGGTCCAACTCCACCTTCGCGCGATCCATGGGTCGTGGAGCAGGTCCTTCAAAATTAATCCCTTCGTTGTCGTAACCGCTTCCGTGGCAGGGGCACTTGAATTTGTTTTCGCTGGGTTTCCAGTCAGGTGTGCAGCCCAGATGGGTGCACCGGGCATAAATCACAAAAAGTCCCTCCGCGTCGCGCACCACCCAGATGCGGTAGTCCTTTTGAAATTTGGTATCCACGCCATAACCGAAATTGGAGGGATAACCGATCCGAAAGACTGTCTTCGGTTCATAGAGGGTGCGCGGAAAAAAGAAACGCAGGAACATCAAAAAATTGGTCCCGAGAAATCCCAGCGTGCAGGCAAGCACAATGCGGCGTCGGCGAGGAATCGGTCCTAAATGGTCTTTGCGAGCTCCTCGAAACAGGCGGGTCAGCTTCGAGAGAAAGGACATGAACTTTCTGGATGCCGTCGGTTCCTGAGAAGATGCACCCCCAGGCGCTTTCTCAACCTTCTGGCTGACAGGCATCGCTCCGCGATCGTCTTTTGTCAGCATTGTACCTCCACTGCCAGAGACCCAAGCCCCACGAATTTTATTGTCAGGAGAATCACATACTTATTTATCCGAGGTGCGATTGAATGTCAAGCTTCTTGAATGAAAAGATGAAAAAAAACGCAATTCACCACTCATGGAGTGTGCGTCATGCTCGGCACGGTGGGAGAGAGGGGCTCTGGGAACGGTCAACCTCCCGGCGCAGGGAACCAGGTTCGGGAGAGGTAATCGCTCATGGTCAATGCAATCATGATGACCAGCCAAAAGAAACCGGAAGAGATGACAATCCAGGTCAGCCTGGAACTGTAGCGAACATGCATGAAATAAAGCACGACCAAAGTTGCTTTGCAGACTGCAATGGTTAGCGCCACGACAGCATTGAGCCTCCCCAGGTCGGCAAAGGAGACTTCTATTGTAACCAACGTCAAAACCATCAGTGTGGCAAAAACGCTGAAATAAACCTTCTTGGAGACAACGTGCTGGGACATGAGTTTCGAACCCAAATTATGTTACGGAATCGTCAAGCAAATCTCATCCACCGCAAACCTGACGCTCTGACGGAACCAGATTCGCGAACCTCTCTTGCCTTTCTCCCCGGTCTGGCTAGGTTTCCCTGATTATCGGGACAATCTTGGTCGTTCCCCATCAACCGTGCC
>JBGPHY010000025.1:0-19572 GCA_041484625.1 Terriglobia bacterium
AATTCCGTCTTTAGCCGGCACCGCCTGAAGGCGGAACTCCGAACCCCATTTTCATTGCTGGTGACACATGGAAAACTTCTATGAGACCAAAGGAAAACATCTTCACCCGTAGAGATTTTCTGCGAAGTACGGGGCTGGCTAGTATTGCAATAGGAACCTCAGGCGGCGGCGTTTCGTCTGCTGAAAATCAATCTTCAACAGCGACCGCCTGGTTCGACAAACCCATGCGCTGGGCCCAGTTGACGCTGGTGGAAAACGACCCCGGCCGTTATGATCCGCAGTTCTGGCTGGATTATTTCAAGCGGACACATTCTGATGCGGCCTGTTTGAGTGCGGGTGGAATTGTGGCCTATTACCCAACTCAAATTCCGTTGCACCATCGCAGTGCCTGGATGAAAGGGTCCGATCCTTTTGGCGAACTATTGTCCGGCTGCAGGAAACTGAACATGCACGTCCTTGCGCGCACCGACCCCCACGCAGTTCGTCAGGAGGTTTTCGATGCGCATCGGGACTGGATTGCGGTTGATGCAGAGGGCCGCCAGAGGCGTCACTGGGCCAATCCTGAATTGTGGGTCACTTGTGCCCTGGGCCCTTACAACTTTGAGTTCATGACCCAAGTCCACCAGGAGATCATGGCGCTTTACAGGGTCGATGGCATCTTTTGCAATCGCTGGGCGGGCCACGGCACCTGCTATTGCGAGCATTGCCAGCGTAACTTTCGTGCGGCCTCAGGGGTGGAGCTGCCACGGTCAGAGGACCCGCTCGAGCCGGCTCGACGGAATTACCTGGTCTGGCGCCTGGCGCGTTTGACGGAGCTGGCACGCTTGTGGGACGGCGAGATCCGCAAGATCAATTCGCAGGCTCGCTTTGTTCCCAACGGCTTTCCCGATTTGAAAGTGGCGGGGGAGATGGCGGATATCCTGTTCATCGATCACCAGGCGAGGCGAGGCCTCACGGCACCCTGGGCCAACGGCAGTACAGTTAAGGAATACCGCGCCACGCTGGGACGCAAGCCGGTTGGGGGCATCTTCAGCGTCGGCCTGGAAGAACCCTATCGCTGGAAAGACTCGGTGCAGACCGAAGCCGAGGTTCGCATTTGGGTGGCAGACGGAGTTGCCAATGGCATGCGGCCCTGGTTTACCAAGTTTTCCGGAACTCTCTACGACAAACGCTGGCTCACAGTCGTGGAGAATATCTACCAGCGGCACTATCGGCTGGAGCGCTATCTGCGGAATGAAATGCCCCTGGCGCGTGTGGGAATGGTCTATTCAGAACAAACTCGCGAGTACTACGATGCTTCCCGTCCCCAAGCTCGAGAAGGACAGCACGAGTCCGGGATGTACCAGGCGCTTATTGAAGCCCGCATCCCTTTCGAAAAGGTGCATGACCACCTTCTCGACGCCCAACATCTCGACCCCTTCAAACTTCTCATTCTCCCCAATATCGCAGCGCTATCGGAGGAGCAGTGCCGGTCGCTCACCAGTTACGTGCAGCGTGGAGGCAGTCTTTTGGCGACCTTCGAGACTTCGCTTTACGACCAATGGGGGGTGAAACGCAAAGATTTTGGACTGGGCGGCCTTTTTGGAGTTTCCTGCAAGGGCGAGTTGGAGGGCCCGATGCAGAATTCGTATCTTGGGTTGAATCCGGATCCAGCCACCGGGAGGTTCCATCCTGTATTGGCCGGCCTGGAAAATGCCACTCGAATCATTAACGGTGTTTGGCGGCTGGGGGTGAATCCGCTCCAAGAATTCTTATCGCCTGTTACTTTGATACCATCCTATCCTGATCTGCCAATGGAGGACGTCTATCCCCGTGTGCCCCGAACAGACATCCGTGAACTCTATTTGCGAGAGCTGGGAAAAAGCCGTATCGTCTACTTTCCCTGGGATATCGACCGGGTATTCTGGGAGGTCCTCAACGTGGATCATGGAAGGCTGATGCGCAACGCCATCGAGTGGTCGACAAATGAAGAAAGGCCCGTCACCGTGTCCGGGCCAGGGGTGTTGGACGTTTCCATCTGGAGCCAGAAGGAGTCGATGACCGTCCATTTGGTAAACCTGACTAATCCGATGATGATGAAAGGGCCATTTCGTGAACTGATTCCGTTGTCTTCGCAGCAAGTGACGGTCCGACTTCCCTCCGGGAGAAAACCCGGAAGAGTCCAGCTTTTGGTCAGTGGAGAGGTCCCCCGGACGATTGAATCGGCGGGAGTCTTGACCGTAAGTGTGCCCTCGATTCTGGATCACGAAATCGTCGCCATCGATTTATTTCGATAGAAAGGGAGTTTTGGCTTTCAACCCATAAAGTAATTTGTGCTTCCACCCATTGTCTTTATTTCTCCGGAAAGGAGGTAAAGGTGAACATGAGAAGACGGGAATTCATCAGAAATGTCGCACAGACAGCAGTTGCCGGTTCGGCCGCCGCCTTCTCAGCACGGCAGATTTTGGGCGCGAATGATCGGGTTAATCTGGGGCTGATCGGTTGTGGCGGTCGCTGTCAACTGGTCACCCGATTGATGCGGGAGTTGCCCAACGTCACAGTCGGCGCGGTTTGTGACGTGTATGAAGCCAATCTGGCCGCAGCCAGGGATTGGGCGGGCGCTGGCTGCCGACCTTACAGGGACTTCAGGGAGCTTCTAGCGCAGAAGGACATCGATGCCGTTGTGGTGGCGACGCCCGATCATTGGCACGCGATTCCCACGGTGTTGGCTTGCCAGGCCGGGAAGGATGTCTACGTCGAAAAACCGTTGACGCACAACGTCAGGGAAGGGCGCGCCATGATCAAGGCCGCTCGACAAAACAACAGGATTGTGCAGGTTGGCACACAGCACCGATCAGCGGCGCACTATCGCGAGGTTGCGCGCATAGTCCAGAGTGGAGAACTTGGACGAGTCCATTTCGTGCGTATCTGGAACTATGTGAACATTTACCCGGATGGCCTCGGCCATCACCCGGACACTGACACACCTCCAGGTGTCGATTGGGACTTTTACCTGGGTCCCGCGCCATACCATGTTTTCAACCGGAACCGCTTCTTGGCCAGTTACCGTTTTTTTTACGATTACGCCGGCGGGATGATCACTGACTTTGGAACGCACCGCTTCGACAGCCTGCACCAGGTAATGGGAGCAGATGCTCCTCTAAGCGTGTCTGCCTCGGGAGGGCGATATGCCTTAGACGACGGGGGGGATACGCCGGATGTGATCCAAGCCACCTACGAGTACCCCGGGTTTACGTTGAGTTATGAAGCGTTGATGCTGAACGCCCACGGCTGTGGCGGTGGAGCCTCAGGCAGGGCATACTACAATGCCCGTGGGAGGGAGGACCGCCCGCATGGGGAGGCCTTTTACGGAACCAATGGTACTCTTATTTCCGACCGCATCGGCTTCGAGATTTTCCCTGAGCTGAAGGGATCCTCCATGCGACTAACGCTCGGGGCAACGGCTCCTTCCGAGGGGTTCCGCATGAAACGAAAGGAGGCCACGGCACTGGATGCCACCAATCTGCACGTAAGAGATTTCATCGAGTGCGTCCGGACGAGAAGGAAGCCTGTCGCTGATGTTGAAATCGGCCATCGCTCTACCATTATTGGCCACCTGGGAAACATCGCCTATCGGACCGGGCGGAAGATCCGCTGGGATGCAGCCAAAGAAGAAATCATCGACGACCCGCAAGCTTCAGAACTTCTGGGTCGCAAGGCACGAAAACCATGGGATATCGTTTGAATACAAAACTTTCTCGCAGGCAGGCCATGGGCTTGTTGGCAGGTGCCGGTCCACTCTTGAAAGAGGCGCGGCACGTATCGGCTATGGAGGGCGGTGCACTTAGGTTGGGTGTGGTTGGTTATTCCTTTTCCGCTCATTGGAGCGCCGCCCAAAAAGGGTTCCCAACGTTGCCTTTCCATGATGAGATCGGGTTTCTCGAGTACTGTCATCAACTCGGCGCCGGCGGCGTCCAGATTACACTGGGTGCCCGGCCGCCGAACGAAACAGCCAGGTTGCGGTCCAGGGCGGAGATTTTCGCGATGTACATCGAGGGACAGGTCGAGCTGCCCAAACAGGAATCCGATTTGGCAAGGTTTGAAGCTGAGTTGCGGACAGCCAAAGAAGCGGGGGCACAGGTCGTTCGGTCGGCATTACCAGGCGCACGCCGCTATGAGGGATTTGACTCGCCCGAGGGATTCCAGCAGGCAGCCAGCCATGCCTGCCATTCGCTCACACTGGCTGAGCCCATCCTCCGGAAGTACCAGGTCCGGTTGGGCCTGGAGAACCACAAAGACTGGCGTGCAGAAGAGTTGCTCGGTACCGTTAAACACGTCAACAGTGAATGGGTGGGCGTCTGCCTGGACTTTGGAAACAACATTGCGCTGCTGGAGGACCCGATTGGGGTGACAGACACACTGGCACCGTTCGTATTCGCCACGCATGTAAAGGATATGGCGGTTCACGAATATGAAGAAGGGTTCCTTCTCTCGGAAGTTCCCCTGGGAGAGGGATTCTTAGATCTCCAGAAGATGGTGGGCACTGTAAAACAAGCCGCCCCCAAGTCCCAATTCAGCCTGGAGATGCTTACGCGCGATCCGCTCCAGATTCCATGCCTCACAGTAAAGTATTGGGCCACCATGGAAATGGTAACGGGGAGTGAGCTGGCGCGCATGTTGCGGAGGGTGCGCACCGGAGATCCATCAAAGCTTTTGCCGCAAGTCACCGGGTTAAGCTTGGAGGAGCAGCTCAAACTTGAAGATAAGAACGTCCGCAAGTGCCTGGCCTACTCGCGCAGCCACTTGGGGCTGTAAAGGAACAGCTTCTACGGAATGATGCAGGAGTTAATCATCCGCTGCTTCTGGTCCCAACAATTCTGTCAACCCATTGTCCTGGGGATAGCCGTGCCCGCGATGCTGACGGAACCCTTCGGCAAAGTCCACTCCGATTCCAGAACCGGCCTGGGCTGACCAGCGCTTCATTTGGTCAATGTATTCGTCCACTCCGTGATGTTGGCGCAACCATTTCCGCTGGCTGGCATGACAGGCAAGCAGTGCTGCCTTGGTCTCGATCTGTCCCGTGATGTCCACAAAGAATTCCATCTCCACCATCCGACCCAGGCTGTCTTTCCCCTCTACCGGCATGGCGTAGTACAGGTACGGCACACCGGAAAGAGGGGGAACGGCCGGAGTCGCTTCCGTCCGGAAGTTGGGTATCCCGGCGCAAAAGCAGGCATTGCGGACCAGTTGCGCGGTGATTTCGTGATCAATCATGTAGTCCTGAGGAGAGTGGGTGATGACCAAGAAGGCCTGGCTACGGCGAAGGATCTCCACCGTCTTCCGGATCGTGGATACCTGGTAACAGATGAATCCGTCTTTCTCTCCGGCACACTGATAGGTGGCTTCCAACTGCCTGGCTGCGGCTTGAGCTTCCTCCAGTCGAATGCGGACGATCTCCTCCGGGGGAAGTTTCACGCTACCGCAGTCTCCGGCTGTCATCGTGGCCAGATGGATTCGATAGCCCTTCTGTTGCAGGCGGGTGAGCGTTCCGGCGCAGAGGATTTCAATGTCATCCGGATGGGCCATCATGGCCAGTACGTGTCCATTGTCTTTCATGGATTAGCCTTCCTTATCGCAGCAATCTCATCCTGACGCTTGAAACGAGAGCATTGCCCTCCACGCCAATGCCGGCAGCGAGTCATCCCGGTTCTGGCTTCAGGAACTGATCCTGACCCGTTTAATCAGCTAATGTATCACAGCCGCTCCTCGTTCTCACAGTTTCACTCTACTCAGTCCTTCGCATCGCCGAGTCAACGATGAATCCATGATGGAAGGTGGCGGAGAGCGGTCCCAACCCGGCTCATGCCGCCGGCATCAGCGTGGAAGATATCGTTTACTTCTCGAAACGAGAATGTATAATCCCCCGTGCCCATCTCAGCTTGAATTGGAGTACGTCTGTGAGCAGAGCAACCATCTTGATTCCTCATCGATCCAAATTCCTCGCGGCATTTTGCACTGTTTTGCCGGGCAGGCGGGCCTTCCTCGCGGGCCTGGCCCTGGTTTGCTTCATCTGGTGTTTGACGGGGGACCCACCCCGACTTCTCGCGGTATTGGCTCAAGGACCCGGCACGATGATCAGGCTACAACTCCGAACCAGGGTTGAGGCCTTCCGAGGCAGCGGCCGTTGGGAAGAAGTGCATTTCACGAAGGCGCTTGTGCCTCAGGAATCGGCCATTGTAATTTGCGACATGTGGGACAAGCACTGGTGTCGGGGCGCCACGGAGAGGGTTAACCTGCTGGCGCAAAAGATGGCGCCGGTCATCGAATTGGCCAGGCAGCGCGGCGTTCAGATCATTCATGCCCCGTCAGAAACGATGGACTTTTACAGGGACACTCCTCAAAGACGCAGCATCCAGGCTATTCCCCAGCTGACCCCTCCTGCCAGCTTGAATCTTTCCGACCCTCCACTGCCCATTGACGATTCTGATGGCGGATGCGACACTCCTGGAGACAAGCCTCACAAAGCCTGGACCCGACAGCATCCTTTCCTCGCCATCCAGGACAAAGACGTGATCTCTGACAACGGAGCTGAGATTTATAGCTTGATCCAGCAGAAAGGGATTCGTAACCTGGTGGTAGTGGGTGTCCACACCAACATGTGCATCTTGAACCGGAGCTTTGCTATCCGGCAGATGGTAAAGTGGGGGATCCCCTGTATCCTGGTTCGGGATCTGACCGACGCGATGTACGATCCCGGGGATCGCCCTTTTGTCTCCCACGAGCAGGGAACAGAACTGGTGATCCAGCACATCGAGAAATACTGGTGTCCATCTACCCTGAGTTCAGACCTCACTGCCGCGTTGGAGGGTAAAGGCAAATAGCCTCTGAACCTTCCTCGCAGTGAGTGTCCACACGGACATGGATATGTTCCCCGCCTTCTTTCCAGTCTCGCTTTGAAGCAAGTCAGGTTATCCCTTGCGCAGGAAGTTTGCGTCCCGCTGGATGCTCTCCGCCTCACCTATGACCACCTGGTCCCGGCCCTGGCCTTTGGCCCGGTACAAGGCAGCATCAGCCACCTGGATGAGCGATTTGGAGAAACCGTGTTCCGGGAAAGCTGATACTCCGACTGAAACCGTCACCGCGCCCAGGGAGCGCCCCTGGTGCACGACATGCAGGTGCCGCATGGCCTCTCGGATTTGCTCGGCCCGCTTCCAGGTGTCTTCCATCGTGGTCTCGGGGAAAATCAGGACAAACTCCTCTCCCCCAAAACGGCAGAAGATGTCTTCTTTACGGATTCGAGATTGCACAAACTGGGCGAATTCCTTCAGGAGCAGATCGCCGGCGTCATGCCCAAAAGTGTCGTTGAAGCGTTTGAAATAATCCAGATCCATCATGACCATCCCCAGCGGCAGTTGCTTGCGCTCCGCCCGGCGGAGCTCTCTCTCCAGGGTTTCTTCCATGTAACGACGATTGAATAAGCTGGTGAGGGGATCGACGATTGACTGGTTTCGCAAGGCTTCCCTCAACTTGATGTTCGCCAGCGACAGGGCCACACTCTCAGTCAGACCGAGGGCCAGCTTCTGGCGGGATTCAATGCTCTCCAAGGTTTTGGAACCGGTCGCGGAGGGACGGTCCACCAGCGTTAGTACGCCCAGCGTCTCTCCCTGGGCCATGAGAGGAATGCAGATGGCCACGGACGGGTCGGAAAGCCGCAAGTGTCCGCAGTTTGGAGTTTCATGCGATCCACCCATGGCGTGCGGGTGACCCCGCCTCAAGGCCCAGCAGGACTCCGGCGGAAAAACCAGTTCCCCATCAAACCCGTCACCGAACACCGCAGCGTTTTCGAAGTAGTTCCTGGACTCCTTCACCAGGAACAGCGCGCCGGAATTCACCAACAACAGTTTCTCGACCGAATGTCGAATCACCGAATAGGCTTCCTGGGAGTTCTGACAGCTCTGCAGCATTTCTCCCGTTTCGTTAAGCAGGCTGATGTCCCGGTTCCTGTCCTGAAGAGCCAAGTTTAGGCTGTCGGCCTTTTGTTCCGATTCCCGGAACTGTAGGATCTTGCGTTCCACCAGGGAGTAAGCAGAGAGCAACAGCCCAAAGATGATGAGTGTCCCAACCACCAGAGCAAGAGTGGTCCTCTGCACGTGGGCCTCGACCATTTGGGCCCCCTGGTTCAAAGAATCGATTTCATCCCGCTTCATCTCCTCGATGGCCTCTTGGAGTTCGTCCATGATTTGTTTTCCACGGCCGGCTTGGACAATGGCTCGGGCCGCCTCGAGACCCTGTCTTGCCTGGGTCTCAATGGTCTCCTGGTGAACCTTGAATTCTTCTTCCACCAACTGCCTGACCTGTTGCAGCCGCTTCAACTGGCCGGGGCGGTCCATCACCAATCGTCGCAGTTCTGCCAATTGTTTCCACACTGATTCCGCCGCCACAAAATGGGGCTGGAGATAACGAACCTCTCCGGTGATGACGTACCCACGCATTCCGCGCTGGCTGTCCTTCATGAGCGAGTACAACGATTCAATCAGGGTGATTCTCTGGTAGGCTTGCGACTTGGTGTGTATTCCTTCGACGAGTTGGTGGATACTGCGATAAGACAGGGTGGCTACCACGAGTAGGATAAATAACGCCGAGAGTCCTGCAGTCCGGATACCGAACGCCTTTTTTTGAAATTCAGAAAGCTTCACCTTTCCTCCAGACAAATAGACGTCTCAACGGCACAGGCTCCCGCGGCTCCCTATGCACAGACTACGCTGTCCGCTTGGAGTATCGGTAAACAGAAGCTCCTGAATTAGCTGTGGTTTGGAGGGGTAACGCCAGAGGATCGTCGGGAGAATCCATTTATCCGCGGTGTTAAACTCGCCCAAGGTCACGGCATGCTTCTATGAAATTCCCTCTTGGCAAGGCGGGAAGGTAGCTTTGGCTGCCAGGGGTTATCTCTATGGCGAACGGCCCGGGCAGATCCCAACGGAGACAACCCCCTCACCCTCTTCATAGGGGGAATCGGGCGCAATTTTCATCGGCGAGGGCGAGCCGAAGCGGTGCATGGCGGACTTCGATGAGATTCAGTTTGGGCTATAGGCGTCTCTCACCAACCCGCCCCACGTGTTTTGGTCTTGAGGCGGCACAAGTACTTATCAGCGGTGATGTAGAGAACCGAGCCATCGCCTCCCCAGGCACAGTTGGCCGTGCGCTGCCCGGTTTCGATTCGCCCCAAGTGGGTTCCGTCAGCAGAGAAGATGTGGACCCCGCCGGGACCGGTTGCAAAGACGTTTCCGTCCCGATCGACCTTCATCCCATCCGGCAATCCCGGCAACGTGGCCACCAACGAGGTCGCATCGTAGAATACCCTCCCCTTCCCCAGCGTCCCATCAGCCAGAACGGGGAAGACCATCCAGATCGCTTGTTTCGGATCAGACTGAGCCACGTACAGGAGTTTTTCATCCGGCGAGAAAGCCAGACCATTAGGCCGAGTCATCTCCTTATTGAGTAAGGTCAACTGCCCGTCTCGGGCGAGCCGGTAGACCCCGCAGAAATCCAATTCTCGCCTGGGATCCTCAGCCCCCTTGGGAAGGCCATAGGGAGGATCCGTGAAATAGAGGTCGCCGTTGGATTTGAACACCCCGTCGTTCGGGCTGTTAAGACGCTTGCCCTGGTAGCTGTCAACCAGGGTGCGTTTCCCGCCGTTCCATTCCAGCACCGAGATCCGCCTGTCGCCGTGCTCGCAAGACACCAATCGGCCCTGAGGATCGAGGAAAAGCCCGTTGCTGCCGGGTTCCCGTCCATAGTCCGCAAATCCTGTGTAACCGGAAGGTTTCATGAACAGGCTGACCCCTTCCGGGTCTTTCCATTTCATCACCGAGTTTCGCGGAATGTCGGAAAAAAGAAGGTATACCCCCTCCTTGATCCAGACGGGACCTTCAGACCACTCAAATCCCGACGCCAGTACTTCCAAGGGGGCATCCTGGGGAATCAGAAGGTCCAGTTTAGGATGCTCCCGGATGACTCGGCCCATCGTTGGGAAAGGTGGACTCGTTTGTGCCCAAGGCGTCACGGAAACGCAAAGAATCAGGATGAGCAAAACCATGGTCCAACGGAAACCAAGAAAAATCTTCATTTTATCCTCCCTGAATGGTCTGAAGAAGATACCTGCCGGAAATAAGAAATCTCTGCAGTCCCTGGTCGTCGTTCCATGCGGGACACTGCTGGCTCACCACCTGAAGATACGCCGGGATTCCGGTAGCTTGTCCGAAATTCTCTTGGGTCTCAAGCGGGATGTTGTATAAACTCTTGCCCTGAAAAGTCGATCTCCAGAGTAACGCATCCGTCCCTTAGTTGGAATACAATTACGGTAAGGCAGGTAGTGGATCGGTTACAAGGGGGATTTTGAAGGGTTGAGCGGATGAACGCCGTCACGCCACGAAGCTGCTGACGTGGTGAAATATGGCCTCGTGGAGTTCGACGCTCCACTAAAGACTGCCTCCTCACCAAGTCAAGGTTTTCCACCAAAGGGTGGTGACTCCATGGATGAGTCCTGCGATGAAGATAAGTAAAGCCATAATTACTGCAGCCGGCAAAGACCAGAGGACTCTTCCCGTGCAGACGCTGGTTGACCGGGACGGGGTCCAGAAACCCGTTTTGAGCATCCTTGCGGATGAAATCCTTAGCGTCGGCATCGAAGAGATCTGCATTGTCGTTTGGCCCGGCGATGAAGCGTCTTACCGGAAAGCTGCCGGGGAGGTCCGTGGAAGATTGCATTTCGTCAGCCAGCCAGAACCGAAAGGCTATGCCGACGCCGTTTTTTGCTGCCGCGATTTCATCGGCGATGAACCATTCCTGCATTTGTTGGGAGACCATCTCTATTTGAGCCTCTCGGTCAGATCCTGCGCGCAGCAGTTGGTGGAAATTGCCGTTGCCGAATCCTGTTCGGTTTCTGCCGTCCAAGCCATTCGGGAAGGGAAACTCCCTTTCTACGGGGCTGTAGGCGGACGCCGGCTTGCCGGCCGGCAGCGCTTATACCTGGTTCAGAAAGTCCTGGAAAAACCCACCCCCACCGAAGCGGAGCAAGAACTGGTGGTTCCGGGCTTGAGAGCAGGCCATTACCTCCGTTTTTTTGGAATGCATGTCATCACGCCTGCGGTACTGGAATTTCTGCCCGGAAGCACTCACCTCTCTCAGGCGCTGGCAAGCCTGGCGGAAAGAGAACGTTACCTGGCTTATGAAGTGGAGGGCCAGAGTTACGATGTTGGGCTGCGCTTCGGACTGCTGACTGCCCAACTGGCCTTGTTCCTGCAAAGACAGGACCACGAAAAGATGCTGGCACTGATTATTGAGCTCCTGGCCTCGCGAGAGAAAAGCAGGAAACAGGGATCATGAGCGGCAAGTTCACCTCCCTCATCACGACTACGGATCCTGTTCTCCGTAACCAATCACTGGAAACGGCCTGCCGGGGTTTGGGGCTGCACGACTTGCTCGGGGAATGCCGGGAGCTGGAGACATTTCGACTCCAGTCGCAGAACCTCTACGAGCGGGTCCGGGCGCTCTTTTTGATGTATGCCCTCCACCGCTATTACCTCCCCCGACATCTCGGTAGCACCAGCAGAGGCCTGATTCCCTACGAGGGGTACCTTCAACTTCTGCAACGCCGGTTTGATGAGGCCATCGAGTCCTTCTTGAAAACCCTTACCGAAACCGGCCCGAGTGATGCAATCTCCAGTGCCCTGGCCGCCGCCTACTATTCTTTGGGATTTCAGACCCTGGCTGAACAGGTCCGCCGCAGTGTCAGATCTGCTCAGGGAAATCAATGGATGTTTCGCATGGGCCATCCCGCCGATCACCCCTTGCGTGTTCGGCCGGAATTGACCAGGAAATCCCCGAGCGGAGTTTTCCCGATTCTGCGGGAGTGCACCCCGGTCCGTATGGACTTGTCGCACAGCGGGTGGAGCGATATTTTCTTCCTGGCCATGGATTATCCCGAAGGGGCCAGGGTTCTTAACGTTTCCATTGACCTGGGGGTTCGAGGACGCGACTCTTCCCCCAGACCCCCGGTGGAGGCCTACTTCCGAGTCCTTGATGAGCCGGTCCTCAGATTGGTGAGCGTTGACCTCGGAGCCAGTGTTACGCTTTCCCGCCTGGAGGAACTTTTCGATTTTGCCAAGGATTACCTCGGCTTGCTGAAGGCGGCGGTGATTGCCTCAGGGATCGTCCCCCCCGGCATCGAGGGTTCCGAGGAAAACCTGGTGGATCTTTTGTCCCGAGTCGTCCAGCCGGGCCATGGAATCGAACTCGTCAGCTGTGTAAACAATATCCCCAAAGGATCCCGATTGGCGGTCTCTACCAGCCTGTTGGCTTCCTTGATCTCGGTGTGTATGCGAGCCACCGGCCAGGCACGTCATCTGATCGGGTCCCTCAGCGAGGCTGAACGACGAATTGTAGCCGCCCGCGCCATACTGGGCGAGTGGCTGGCGGGTTCGGGCGGGGGATGGCAGGATTCGGGAGGGGTCTGGCCCGGCATCAAGTTAATCGGGGGCGTCCTGGCCGAAGAAGGAGATCCCGAATACGGTATCAGCCGGGGCCGCCTACTGCCCCAGCATCACCTGCTGGGAGAATTCGAGGCACCTTCGGCGGTTCGCAATCGTCTGCAGGAAAGCCTGGTCCTGGTCCACGGCGGCATGGCCCAGAATGTGGGCCCCATCTTGGAGATGGTCACCGAACGTTATCTGCTGCGCCTGGAGTCAGAATGGAAAGCCCGCCAGGAGGCCGGCAGCATCTTGGATCATATCCTGAAACTCCTGCCTCAGGGAGACATCCAGGGGATCGCTGCTGCAACTACTCGAAACTTCTTTGGCCCTATCCAAACCATCATCCCCTGGGCCAGCAATTACTACACGGAGACTCTGATTCAGCGGGTGCGTTTTGAATTTGGAGAGAGATTTTGGGGATTTTGGATGCTGGGTGGAATGTCGGGCGGAGGGATGGGATTCATCTTTGATCCCTCCTCCAGACGAGCCGGCCAGGACCGTTTGCAGGAATTGATGCTCCGTACTAAATCCGAACTCGCCGGGGCGCTGCCCTTTGCCATGGACCCGGTGGTCTACGACTTTTCCGTCAACGAGCAAGGGACACGGGCGGATTTGCTCGAAGCGGAAGCCGCGCTGATGCCTCCAGGGTATTATGGCCTCACCGTTCCACAATTGCTACGGATGGACCCACAGAGGCTGTCTCCGTCTCAGCGGACGGAGTTGCTTACCTTTGGGACCGTCTGCCGAAGCAGGCCGGAGTTCGGGGGAATGGTCGAGACTCTCTTTGACCGGCTGGTCCCCCATTCGGTCCAACGGGATTACAGCGGTCGGGACTTGTCAGCCTTGCTGGGTGAACTGGGATTCGACCGGGCCCAGCATGAGCAGATCCGTTCGGACCTGAAGAGCGGGCGCATCGGCTTGTCCCAGAACCTGCTTCCTTCCAACGTAGACATCCGGGATGTTCAGGAGGGGGACGTTTTCGACGCTACCGGCTGGCTTGACCTCTCCCCTGCCACTGCGGGGGGCTTTTCCCGGCAGCCTCTGAAGGTCCCGGATCCTGGTTACCAGGAGTATCGTGACTGCGGGGAAGCCGCGCTGTCCTCGGGCCAGGTCGCTGTCTTGAGTCTGGCCGCCGGCATTGGCAGCCGCTGGACCCAGGGAGCGGGCGTGGTGAAGGCTCTGCACCCCTTCTGTAAATGGGCCGGCCGCCATCGAACGTTCATTGAAATCCACCTGGCCAAGAGCCGGTGTGTCGGGAAGCGCTACGGAGTGACAGTCCCACACCTCATCAGTACCAGTTACCTGACCTACGGAGCCATCCAGGAGTTCCTCCAGCGCGAGGACTTCTATGCATATCCCGGGAAGTTGTTGTTGTCTCCCGGTCGGTCCGTGGGACTTCGCCTGGTACCGATGGTCCGCGACCTCCGTTTTCTGTGGGAAGAGACGACCCAGCAGCAATTGGACGAGCAAGCCCAAAAGGTCCGGGACAGTCTGCGGGCCGCCCTGCTGCAGTGGGCACACCAGTCCGGCGAAGGTAATGACTACACCGACAATGTTCCGCTCCAGTGCCTCCATCCGGTCGGCCATTGGTTTGAAGTTCCCAATCTCTTCAAGAACGGAGTCCTCAAGAGCCTCCTCGATGAGCGTCCCCAGTTAAATTACTTGATGCTTCACAATATCGATACCCTTGGCGCCAATCTCGATCCTGCCCTGCTGGGATTTCACATCCTGTCGGAAGCCGGCTTGACCTTTGAGGTGATCACAAGGCGCATTGAAGACCGCGGCGGCGGGTTGGCCCGGGTTGACAAGCGCGTTCGTCTGGTCGAAGGCTTGGCCATGCCCCATGAAGAGGACGAGTTCCGCTTGTCTTTCTATAACTCCAACACCACCTGGGTGGAAATTGACCGTCTGCTTCAGGTTTTTGGTCTCACGCGGGACTGCCTGGCCGACAAAACCCGGGTCGATGAAGCGGTCCGAAAACTGGCCGCCCGCATGCCCTCCTACGTCACCTTGAAGGAGGTCAAGAAACGCTGGGGGTACGGGCAGGAAGACATTTACCCGGTCGCCCAGTTTGAGAAACTGTGGGGAGATATGACCGCTCTCCCCGAGCTGAACTGCAAGTTTGTCCTGGTGCCTCGCCTCCGCGGACAACAGTTGAAGGAACCGGCCCAATTGGACGGCTGGCTGCGAGATGGTTCCGCTGCCTACGTGGAATCACTTATTGAATCATGGGATGAATGACCCAACCACTCCCCATTCATTGAAGAGAGGAGACTTAGATGCGAATTTTATTTCTTGGCGGATCCGGCAATATCAGCACACAGTGTGTGGAGCTAGCCTTGGAACGAGGATATCGGGCCTCGATTCTGACCCGGGGTCAGCATCCCGTGGCCTTCAGCCAGCCGGTTTCCCAAATCAGCGGAGACCGGCACGACGGCGATCTGTTGCGCCAGGCGGTGGTTGACGGGCATTTTGACGTAGTGGCCAACTTCATTGGTTACACACCGGAAGAGATCGAAGTGGATATCTCGGCCTTCAGCGGCAGGATCGGGCAGTACCTTTACATCAGTTCAACCAGCATCTATCAGAAACCGCCCAATCACTACCTGATCACCGAATCCACGCCACTCTCCAACCCGTTCTGGGAGTACTCCCGGTTGAAGATCGCCTGTGAAGAGCGCTTGAACCAATCTTATCGGGATGCGGGATTCCCGATCACGATTGTACGCCCCTCCTACACGTATGGCCCCAGTTGGATTCCGACCGCTATTGGCGGACAGGGATATACCGTAGTGGATCGAATGCGAAAGGGCCTGCCGGTGGTTTCCCCCGGAGATGGCCAATCCCTCTGGGTCATGACTGCTGCCAGCGACTTTGCGGTAGGATTCGTCGGTTTGATGGGCCGCACCGAGGCCATAGGGGAGTCGTTTCACATCACCAGCGACGAAGTCCTGACCTGGGACCAGATCTATCAGACCATTGCCAAGGCTGCCGGCTGTACTGCAAAACTCGTTCATATTCCCTCGGAAGTCATCGCGCCGCTCTACCCAAAGGCAGGCGCCAGCTTGCTGGGGGACAAGTCCTGCAGCGTGGTCTTCGATAACAGTAAAATCAAAAGGATGGTCCCGGAGTATCGTGCCAAGATCAATTTTGCCGAAGGCATGAGTCGGTCGGTGTCCTGGTACGATGCGGACCCGTCACGCCGCCAGGTCAACCTCGAGATCAACCAGATGTTGGATCATCTGTGCAGTTTGAGATTCCAGTAACACTCCTGGTTTGTCGCCGCACGAATCCTCGCTTATTTCTACTTCGGGCTGTCAGACCAGCTCCCGGGCAGATTCGCGTTTCGAATTCGCCGGGGAATGGGTGGCATGGCGTAGCCTCTGCCCCCTTCCCTCAATCCACCGCCGCCTTCGCCGGTGGATTGAGGGAAAATGCATTCGATTGTCAACTGTTCCAATCTGCGCTAGACTGCCAAACGGAAAGGAATTGGGTATGCAGAACGACGAACGAATGATTGCAGTTTTTATCGATTTTGAGAATGTGGCCATGGGAGTTCGGGAGAGCAACTATGGCAACTTCGATATTGATCTGGTTCTGAAACGGGTGGTCGAGAAGGGGAAGATCCTCTTCAAGCGCGCTTACTCCGACTGGCATCACTATGCCGAGTTTAAGCGGGCCTTCCACCAGGCCGCCATCGAATTGATCGATGTGCCGCAGACCCGGTACAGCGGAAAGAACAGTGCCGACATCCGGATGGTCGTGGATGCCTTTGATCTCTCCTACCAGAAAGATCACATTGATACGTTTGTGATTGTCTCCGGAGACAGTGACTTCTCGCCGCTGGTCTCGAAGCTCCGAGAAAATGGCCGTTACGTGATCGGAGTCGGAGTCAAGAAGTCTTCTTCCGACTTGCTGGTGAACAATTGCGACGAGTTCGTTTACTACGAGGACTTGTTCCGCCCCGGGACTGCCGCCGCCAGTGAGGAGCCCAAACTTCGCAACCTCCCGCAAAAAAGGGCGGAAGCGTTGCGCCTGGTGATGGACACTTTTCAAGCCATGCAGCGGGAAGGCAAGGAAGTGATTTACGGGTCGATGATCAAGCAGACCCTGCTCCGCAAATTGCCCTCATTCAACGAATCGTATTACGGATATCCCATGTTCTCACGCCTCCTCGAGGACGCTCAGGAAAACAAGCTGTTGAGTCTGACCAAGGACCTGAAGAGCGGCGGGTACGTGGTGACGCTCTTTGGCGAGACAGGCATGGCTCCCTCTGCGGCTGCCGCACCTACCAATGGAGACTCCGAGGTGCCGGGGGTGCAGGCCGCAACCGCTGTTCCCGCCTCTCTTGTCCCCGCTCCGTCAGAACCCCGCGAGAAAAGCCGCTACTCCCGTTGGGGAAGAGGACGCATTCGCGGGCCGCAGCGAATTAAAGAACCTTCCCAGGCGGGCCGGAAAGCACAATCTCCTGTCTTGGCCGGCTCTTCTGTGGGCCCACCCAGCGAGACGGTCGAAGGCGTGACCGTCCCTGATATGACTCACAGAGCAGGTTCGACTGGCATCGATGCCGCGATAGGGGCGACTGTCCCGATGGAGACTTCTGACTCGAAAGCGTCGGAATCCGCGTCAGCAGAAACGCCGACGGAAGCCTCGGTGCAGATCCAAACCCAGCAGTCCCAGCCGGGGGGAAGAGGCCGACGCTCCCATTGGGAACGTGGCAGAAGAGGTTCCCGAAGGACCCCCGCCACGACACCCCAAGCTCTCGTATCTTCACCCCCAGCCGGAGGCGAAGCGCCCCTGCCTGGCAGTGCGTCGGCCCTTGCAGCGACCGAGCCAGGAGGAACACTGGTCAGGCACGAGGAGTTGCCGGTACAATTCTCTCTTGGGATCTCTGCGCCATTCCCGCAGCCCCTTGCTGGCTCCGGGGAAGCTCTCTCTAAGGTTCAGGCTGCCGAGGAGACAGTTTCGAAGTCCAAGAGACCCCGCCCCCCGTCCAGGCGATCCGGCGGGAAATCGACGTCCGCCAGGAAGCCCAACCCGAGGAAGACGCCTAAGAAGCCCTAATCCGCCTGGATCCGCAACCCCCCGGATCACCGCAGGTCGAACTGCTGGGAACTTAGCCGTCAATCGCAATCTCGCGGCGCCCCAAACACATTGAAAAAGGCCCTAGACCTGCCGATCGGACCAAAGCCGCTTGACCACGTAGAGGAGAATCATGCCGCTGAGAATGAATACTCCCAGAAGCAGGAACGCATAATTCATGCGGCTATAGAGGAAGTTGCCCACCGTAAATAGTGCTGAGAAGATGACCGTACAACCGGCCACCCATCCAAGCAGGGCCAAGGGGATATTCTGAGAGGATGCCGTGACCGTTTCTGTCGGGATACCCGCCTCTTCGCGGATGCGAGTCCAGCCCGGACCAAAGGGACGAATCTTGCGGAAGAACTCTATCAACACCTTGCGGTCTGTCTGCGGCCCGAGGAAAGCTGTCAACAGCCAGCACAGTGTGGTGAAGGCGATGGTGACCATCAGTGCGGCGTGCGTGCTGAGGTGGAGCCCGTTTTTCCTGAGAACGATCAGTCCCACTGAAACGCCGAACGAACTAATCATGGCGACGACTTCACACCAGGCAGTGACCCGCCACCAGAACCAGCGAATCAAATAGAGCAAGCCGGTGCCGGCTCCGACCTGCAGAATCAGGTCGAAGGCATCCTTGGCCGTGTCCAGAACAAAGACAAGACTTGAAGAGCAGATGAACAAGCCGATTGTCGCTAGACGCCCTGCCAGAACATAGTGTTTTTCTGTTGCATCCTTTCGAATGAAACGTCGATAGAAGTCATGCACCAGATAAGACGCTCCCCAGTTTAAATGGGTCAGGATGGTGGACGAGTTGGCAGCGATGAGACCCCCCACCATCAAGCCCATGAAGCCCACCGGCAGGAATTTCAGCATGGCGGGAAAAGCGATATCATGCCCCAACAGCTTGGGATCGAGATTCGGGAAGGCTTTCTGAATATCGGCCAACTCGGGATAGACCAATATCGAGCACAGGCCGGTAATGATCCACGGCCAAGGACGCAGGACGTAATGAGCCACATTGAAGAACAACACAGCTCCCAACGAATCTTTCTCGGACTTCGAGGCCAGCATACGCTGGGCGATATAACTTCCGCCTCCCGGCTCGGCGCCTGGATACCAGACTGCCCACCACTGGACGGCAATTGGCATGATGAAGACTGCCAATGCCATATCCCAGTTGTTGGTGAAATCCGGCAGAACGTTGAGATAATTCAAGCCGCCCGGCCCTTTGAGAGTGGAGAGCTTCTCAACCATTCCGGAGAGCCCCCCGACCTGCGGCAATTGGAGCGCGAAATAGGCGGCGGCAATCACCGCCGTCATCTTGATGAAGAACTGGACCATATCGATCACCAGCACGCCCCACAGGCCGGAATGAGTGGCAAACACAACGTTTAAAAGACCCACGAAGACCAGTGTTTGCCAGCGTTCGAAACCGAACAGGATGCCGGCGATTTTGCAGGCTGCCAGATTGACCGTGGCCATGATCATGCAATTAAAGAAGAATCCCAGGTAAACCGAGCGGAAACCCCGTACAACACTGGCTGCCTTGCCTGAGTATCGAAGTTCGTAGAATTCCAGGTCAGTCATAACCCCGGAACGCCGCCAGAGTCGAGAGTAGAAAAAGACCGTGGCAACACCGGTCAGCGTAAACGCCCACCACACCCAGTTGCCGGCGACGCCATTGCGGCGCACGATGTCGGTGACGAGGTTCGGGGTGTCGCTACTGAAGGTGGTTGCTACCATCGACAGACCGGCGAGCCACCAGGGCACTGATCTGCCGGAGACAAAGAACTCCGAAGTATTTTTGCCAGCGCGCTTCCCGAAGAAAAGTGCGGGGACGAAACAAATGAGGAGTGAAAAGACTACGATGGCCCAATCCAGCAGGTGAAGGTGCATGTCTCGGTTCCTTTCGGCGCGTGATTAGGAGTGTTAGCCTGTTCCCCGATCCAGCGGTTTGGCATAGCGTACACGAAATTCAGTTTCC
>JBGPHY010000026.1:0-19275 GCA_041484625.1 Terriglobia bacterium
AAGCGGTTCTCGCATGGCTTCAGTGTGACGTCGAACTACACTTGGTCGAAGATGACCGACATGTTCTTCCATAACGGTGGATATGGAAACGCCTCAGTGCTCGGGCTCGGCGGCCAATGGCACCGGAAATGGTCTCATGGTGTCTCCGATGCCGATCATCCCCACCGGTTTGTGGGAGTTCTTACCTACGAACTGCCTTTCGGCAACAAGGTGAGCGATCTCTGGGCCAAGAGGCTGCTTGGTGGATGGCAGATCAACTCGATCACGACATTTGAAACCGGAGCCTTAACCTCAGTCACCAATAGCGACACCACATCGCATGATTACATGGGTGATGTCCCGTTGCGGCTTGGGGACGGGAATCTGCCTGGAGGCGAGCGGACTTTCACACGCTACTTCGATACCAACGCTTTTGTGAATCCTCCCGATGCCAATGGTGACGGCATTGCAGACTCCCGCGGCAATGCGGGACGCAACATCATCCGCTTGCCCGGCATTAACAATTGGGATATTTCGCTGTTTAAAAAGATCCTGATTCGAGAAAACCAGAACATCGAGTTCCGCTGGGAGATGTTCAATGCGTTCAACCACACCCAGTGGTCCAGCGTTAACACTTTCAATGACACAGCAACGAATCCTCTGAGCACTTTCGGCCAGATTAACAGCGGACGGCCTGGTCGTTATGTCCAGTTTGCATTAAAGTACATCTTTTAGGTGTTATCGAGTGGGTCAGACATGGCGGCAGTTGCCATGCCTGCGATTAACCCTTCGAACTCCCAAGCACGGGGATAGGGCGAAGGCCTCGTCCCCTTTTTTCTTCTATGAAGGCCAACGACTCCAGGGCAGTCAGATGTCTATAGAATCGCGACCACCTCTATTGCTCAGGCACTCCAGCTGGAGGCCATGTTTGGTTGATGGTCTCGATTTCAAATGGCGCTCCGCTGGAGCGCTAGGCGGAATTGGCTTCGTTATCTATAGACATTCCGCCTCTAGCAAGGCGGGAGGCATTGACAGCCGCGATTGGTTCGCCTTCTGAATCGATCGTGGGCTGGTGGAATGGTTCACAAACGCCCACGCTTATCGCTCACGGCAACGTGACCGTGGCAGGGCGGCGGGCTTAAGCAAGAGGTTCAGGAGTGTGGGTCACGGCTCGGAGGGTTGGGTGCCCGGATTTTCTGTGGCTTGGCCAGCACCAGCAGCAGGGGAATCTCCAGCCACCACAGCCGTCTGGATCTCTTCGAGTTTCCTCAGGACCTCCTTTTCGCGAGCAACATCGTCCATGCGCCTGGCCTTCAAGTAAGCATTGAGCAAAGCCACATGGACTTGGGGGCTTTCAGGCGCCAGTTTCGCAGCCAGTTCCAGCCTGGGAATGGCATCTTCTAATCTGGACTCCTGTAACAGGATTTTCCCTTCAATCAAGTGCCCGGCAAAGAGGTTTGGCGCCAATTCTATGGCTTGCCTGGCAAAGCGGAGGGCTGCTGGCGGGTGGTTTCGTTGCATCTCCACCGCAGCCAACTGTAGAAAGAAGAACGGATCCTTGGGCGACAGTTCCAACCCTGAATGAAAAGCCGAATAGGCATCGTCATAGAGGCCCGCTTGGGCCAGGAAACTCCCGTAGGCGTAATACAGGCCGGGCAATCCCGGGTGAGCTTGTATGAGCCGTTCGAATCCGGCTCGGGCCTGCTCTGACTTGCGATCAAAAGCCAGGAGGACAACTTGGCTGGTTTCTTCAAGAACCTGACGGGTGGCCGGATCGGACCCCCCAGGCAGCGCCGAAATCCTCATGGCCGCCAAACCGCAGGCTTCAGCCAGACCAGCGCCTTTCATCCCGCGGCGATAAAGCCATTCCAGGATCTTCTGGGCAGAGTCGAAGTCCTGGCGTAGGATCATGATTAGGGCGAAATGAAACTCCGCCTGTGAGCGAAGATTCATGTCGTTGAAAGTCTGGCTGCGAGCCTTAACGAAATGATTGAAGGCTGAGTCATATTGCTTAAGTCGAAATTCGGTGATACCCAATAACGCCCAACCGTCACCTCGGGTCGGCTGGCAGTGCACCAAGTTCTCGAATGCCGATCGTGCAGCCTGGAAGTCACCGCGGTCCGCCAGGAGGATCCCCAGGTTCTGCCACCCGGCAGACCAGTCCGGCTTGAGATTCAAGGCTTTCCGGTAAAGGTCGAGCGCCGAGTCCAGTTCTTTCCCTGCCAGTGCGGCATTTGCCGCCTTGGCCAGGGAATCAAAACCAGCCGGATGACTGGAGTTTTGAGCACCAGTCGCTAGCTGTACGGCAACGTAGAAAGTGACACCAATTAGCACTGAAAGGCACAAAGATAAGTGAACCTGAAAATGAAAAGCCCGAGTAGCAAGCATGTCGCAATGATAACACCTGGTAGCCACGATTAACGCGTGGTGTGCGTTAATCGTGGGTTTTTCGTGTCACCATGGCTTACCTGCCCACGATTAATGCAAGAAGCGCATTAATCGTGGCTACCAAGAATAGACTAACAAGGGCGATAAGGGGACACAATGAGAATATCAGAGGCAGCATTGTCCTTGCTGGTGTTAGGAGTAGTTCTGCCCGCCGGTTGGATGTCAGCTCCAGCGTTCGGCAAGACCGTCGAAATCTCGGCCGAGGCACTGCGGGACAAAATACGCGGCGGGACTCTGGGGCACATGCTCGGCGATTTGAATGGACTGAAGCATGAAATGAAGTACATTGCCGAGCCCGGCAATGTCCAATCCTATGTGCCGGCACTTTCCGAGGGCGCCTGGACGGACGACGACACGGATTTCGAGTGGGTTTACCTGGTGGACATGCAGAAGACCGGCCGGCTGGTCATTCCCTACATTCGGATTTCGAGGCTATGGAAGGAACATATCAACCGGCAAATCTGGTGTGCCAATGAATACGCCAGGCAATTAATGGATTTGGGCATTGATCCGCCGCTTACTGGCAAGCTGGCATTCAATCCCTGGTCCGACTTCAACATCTCCGGCCAGTTTGTGTGCGAGTCTTTTGGCCTGACCGCCCCCGGCTTGCCCCAGACCGCCGCAAGGCTTGGGCTGCACTACACCCACGTCACCATCGACGGAGAGCCAGCACAGGCCACTGAGTTGTTCACGACTATGATCAGCACTGCGTTCTTCACTAACGACATCGACCAGGTCCTGAACGCCGGCATGGCTTCGCTGGACCCGAGGAGTGTGATTCGTCAGATCGTGGCGGACATTCGGGTATGGCACAAGCAGAACCCGGCTGATTGGCGCACGACGCGTCGCCTGATCAAAGAAAAGTACACGCACTACAACGGGGCGGAGAGAGACCGCAACGGCCATGAGCTGAATACGGCTGGCGTAATCGGCGCTGTGCTTTACGGGCAGGGCGATTTCATCGCGACCGCTACTCACGCCTTCAACTTCGGATGGGATGCGGACAACAACGCGGCCACTGCCTGCACCATCATCGGCGTACAGCAAGGCTACCGATGGATGATGGCGCAGAAGTGGGACATTAAGGATTTCTATAGGAACACCTCCCGGGACAACATGCCTGCGAGTGAGACCATCACCGGATTCGCGGATCGCATTTTCGCGCTGGCGGACCGAGCGATTGCCGAGAATGGCGGCGAGAAGGTAAAGCGGAACGACGAGACCTTCTACCGGATTCCGCTCCAGCAGCCCAAAAACGTGGAAGCTTTGACTGACTGGCGTGCGCAGTTCGCGGACCTGAGATCCAGGTTGCGGCCTGAAATCGAATCCGGGATCATGGGGGACAAGAACCCAGAGGGGCAGGCGCGGGCTGCCTACATGGCGATTTGCCTCGATTTGGCGAGCTCGTTGAAGTCCAGCCGTCCTGCCCAGTGGAATGTAGCCGTAGCGACACTTAACGGCTATCCGAAGCTGATGCAAGTGCTCTTCTTCCCGCGGGTTCCCTCGGGCGTGGCACTGCGGGACAAGGCTGTCGCTGCCGGCTTGCACGCGCCTGCCAAGCAGGAGAAGATCTGGTAGAGAGAGTTTATTGGCTGGATTGTTGTGGCTGCGATGGGTGGAAGATTCGGGTCCGGAACGCGGCTCTTATTGGCAAATGACCAGTGAGCCTATCCTTGCTGCAAATGAAGAGATTGAACCACTATTCGCGCGGAGGGTATATGAGAAACAGGATGATCGGTCTGACTGTAGTTCTTCTCGCCGTTTTTGTTTTAGCTCATGCACAGGACACCAAGTACGCTCCAAAAGGTCAACAGATCCCCGGGCCAGAGTGCCTTACCATAAAAGGCGCCTGGGAAGGAGGATCGCTGCCGTGCACGGCCAATGAGCATGAAAAGTGGCTCGCTGATATAACCCATTGGCGCTTTGAGCGCCGGATTCGCATTGGTTACGAAGGATCTCGTTACGAGAGACCAGAATTCAAGTGGACACGATCCAGTTTCATCCAGCCGCAGATGATGATAGAGGACCGCTACTTTTATGACCCGGTAGCACACCGCTATACCGTTGACCGATACCTGGATGACCTCGAGAAACGCTACGGCGGAATCGATTCGGTGCTCCTCTGGCCAACCTATCCGAACATGGGTATCGATAATCGAAATCAACACGACATGATTCGATCATTGCCCGGGGGCGTCGCTGGCGTGCGGCAGATGATCGCTGACTTTCATCGCCGTGGTGTGCGCGTTCTGTTTCCGATGATGATGTGGGATCAGGGAACACGCGACATTGGCATACCGTGGCCGGATGCCATTGCTCAACTGATGGCTGAAGTGGGCGCCGACGGCATCAACGGGGATACTCAAGATGGTGTTCCGCTCGCTTTCTCTGTTGCAGCTGACCATCTGGGCCACCCGCTCGCCTTCGAACCCGAAGGAGGCCCACACGACGAAGGAGTCGCCTATAACCTGCTCACCTGGGGGCAGTACCAGTATCCGTTTATCCCGCAGGTGGACCGTTACAAGTGGCTGGAGCCCCGCCACATGGTCAACATCTCGGACCGATGGAACAGGGACAAGACCAACAACCTGCAATTTGCCTTTTTTAATGGTGTCGGCTGGGAGAGTTGGGAAAACATCTGGGGCATTTGGAACGGCATTACTCCTCGTGATGGGGAAGCGACACGCCGCATGGCCGCCATCGAACGGGCCGTTGCCTCCTTCCTCGTCAGCCAGGACTGGGAACCCTTCTTCCCCATGCTTCGCTATGGCGTGTTTTCCAGTCGTTGGCCTCTGGGTGACCAAACCGTTTGGACCATCATTAATCGGAATGAGTACAACGTCTCGGGCCCGCAGATCGAACTCCCGGCCCAAAAGGGAATACGCTATTTCGATCTGTATCACGGGATCGAACTCAGTCCCGAGCAACGGGGCGACCGGGTGGTCCTGAGTTTCGCGATAGAGGCAAAAGGCTTTGGAGCGCTTCTGGCTTCAAAGACTAGCCCGGATAGCAGTCTTCAAGCGCTCATGCCCAAGATGAAGGGGATGACGGCAAAGTCGCTAGCCAGCTATTCGCACGAATGGACTGTATTGCCGCAACAGATAGTTCCCATCGAAACCACAAAAACTGCGGCTCAAGCCCCTGCCAATATGGCCAAGATCCCTGCCGGTGATTATCTGTTCAAGGCGAGAGGGATCGAAATCGAAGGTTCCAATAGCATGGGCATGGACGTCCAGTATCCGTGGGAAGATTCCCCCCGTCAGTATCACGAGCATCCCATGCATGTGAAATCGTTTTGGATCGACAAGGTTCCGGTGACAAACGCCCATTTCAAAGAATTCTTAGACGCCACTCATTACCATCCGGCAGACGATTTGAATTTCCTGCGGGATTGGAAGAACGGGGCCTATCCCGAAGGTGGGGCGAACAGGCCTGTCACTTGGGTAGCACTCGAAGACGCCCGTGCCTATGCCGCTTGGGCCGGAAAAAGGCTCCCGCATGAATGGGAATGGCAGTATGCCGCCCAGGGAACAGACGGACGCCTCTACCCTTGGGGCAGCAACTGGGATGCCGCGGCGGTTCCCATACCGGACAAGAGCCGTACCATGCGCGGACCTGACCCAGTGGATGCCCATCCAACCGGTACGAGCCCCTTCGGGGTGATGGACCTGGTCGGAAACGTTTGGCAATGGACGGATGAATTTGTTGACGAGCACACACGAGCTGGCATTCTCAAAGGCGGCAGCTATTACCAACCCCAGGGCTCGCTCTGGTATTTCCCGCAAGCCTACAGACTGGAAGAGCATGGCAAGCTCCTCATGATGGCTCCGAGCAAGGATCGCTCCGGCGCGTTGGGATTCCGGTGCGTCGTGGACGCCGAATGATTTGCCGACCATTGGATTTCGGTCCATCAGGAGAGTGAAATAAGCGGCTGAGGTGAAGTCCCGCAGAGTCCGCGTGTGATGATGGCCCCTAAAACGATCAGCCCTCCCAGAATGGAATATGTGCTGGGGCGTTCCCCCACGAAAAGTGCCACCCAAACCGGGTTGAGCAGGGGTTCCAACACCGGGATCAGGCTCGCCTCGAATGCCGTAACATGCTTGATGGCGGTCGAGTACAGGAGGTAGGACAATCCCAGCTGGAACACTCCCAGGATAAGCAGGTTCATCCCGCTGAGGAGACTGGGCGCGACCTGAAAATAAAAGGGAAGGGCGAGTAGGGCCGTCAGGATATTGCCCAGCAGGACCGATTCGACGGGAGCT
Source organism: Terriglobia bacterium (assembly GCA_041484625.1). Lineage (GTDB taxonomy): Bacteria > Acidobacteriota > Terriglobia > Versatilivoradales > Versatilivoraceae > JBGPHY01. The sequence goes on from JBGPHY010000026.1 coordinate 6,690, forward strand.
GCATGTTTCTGCTTGCGCAGGAGCAACGCCATCCATCCGAAGGCGATACCACTGCCCGTCCCGCATAGGTTGCCCCAAAATCCTCGAAAGGAGAGATCCCCCAGGAAAAAGAGCGACATCCCGCCGAGCACCGTCCCGATGGTCATCCAATCTCGCCGAGTAGCCGGCTCTCCCAGGAACCAGCGTCCAAATACCGCCACGTAGATGGGAGCCGTCCATTGCAGGAGAATGGCATTAGCAGCGGTTGTCAATTTGTTAGCTAGCACAAACAGCGTGACATTAGCCGCATAAACTACAGCTCCCGCTACCAGTGCCAGGGACCAATGAAACCGAACGCGACGGATCGCCAGGAAAATGACCAGGGCGGCAATGGCACTTCGCCCTCCAGCGATGGCCATGGGGTTCCAGTGAATCCATTTGATCAAGAGACCGCCAAAACTCCACAAAACAGCAGTCGTCACCAGAAGAGCGTTGGCTTTAGGCTTGTTCAGAGTAATGAGTGTCAAGAAGGATTAAAGTCCCGAAGGAGTGAAAAGCAAAGACCCCCGAGGAAAGAGGGCCTGTAGGATTACAGGACAGCCGTCGCGCTGGTCGGGCAGACTTCCACGCAGGAACCGCAGTCATCGCATTTTTCAGGATCGATGACATACTTGTCAGTCCCCTCGCTGATGGCGCTCTTCTCGCATTCGGGTGCGCAGGCTCCGCAATTAATGCAGTCGTCATTAATGGTATGGCTCACGCCGTTTCTCCTAGGATTTCAAGTCGCCCATATTGGCAAGTGACAGCAGGAGTAGTCAACAGCAACCCCTTCAACTCCACGAGTGTAATCTTACTGGATCCCATCGAAGAAATTCAAGCAGAATGTGCCTGAAGGTTCCCTAACCGGGCCCTTCTCCACAATTTATCGGTCATCCGGCAATTCAGTGTTCCAGCTGGATTGAGTTCGCTGGCAGGAACGAGTCTGCATGGGATGAAGCAAGGTTTTTAGGGTCCAAGAATTCCTGCAATTCCCTTGACTCATAAGCATCCCCATAGTAACTTCCCGCCCGAACGGCTCTGTGTTCCTGTGGGTTGCGACGGAATCAAGGCCCTCAAATGCCGAATTCATCACCTGGTCTTCTCCACCCATTCTCCTCCTCATTCGCACCCCGTCGGTCTGTTCCACCTTATCAAAATGCGCCAGCGCCGAACTAAAAATCCCGGAGGCATGAATGTTGACCAAATGGCGATTCCTCTTTTCTGCCCTGGTAGTTTGTCTGGCATCCAATGCAATCCTGTCCGGGGCCACCGGCAAGAAAACCGATTCTCTGCGCTTGAAAGTGAGAGCGCAGTTGTCATCCAGATCAGATCTGATTAAGGTTTTGCGGAGGCGCGCCTTGCGGCGGCCTCAGTCCAATGCAGCTGCTCCGGGCTACAACTACGTGACTTTCGTTCCCTACGTGACCCGGGAGGCAGGGACTCGGACTAATCTTGGGTTGAATAACGTGACCCCATCTTCAATTGCCCAAGGGTCAAGCCCCTCCGCCCACGCAGATGTTACGCTGGTCGATCAGCAGGGCTTCCTTAGTGGAGAGGGGAGTTACACAGTCCGATCCAATGAACTTCTGCAGGTCAACGATGTCATCACGGACTTGGGAGGGGATGTCGACTTAGGCTGGCTTTTTATTTTGTCTGACGAACCCCTCGATGTGTGGGCTTCAGTGATCGAGAATTCCACCAACGACCCGAGCATCGAGACAGGTTCCTCATTTGGCGGCACCCGCCTGATGATCCAATCCTCAGTGAAGACCGACCGTTTCCAGTCCTCACTGGCCCTGATCAACGTGGGCAGTGGAGGAAATGTCAATGTGAAAATCTATGACTACGAAGGGCAGTTGTTGGAAACCAAGAAGGTGTATGTCGAGGAATTCGGGATGTATTATAACCCTGACATTCGAGACTCGACCTCCGGAACCTACGGACCGATTATCATCGAGGCTGAAGACCCGGGCATTTACCTGCTGGCTTCTTCCATAGTCAAGAGCCCCGAGGGGACGGGAGGATTCTTTCCTGCTGTCCCAGCTCCCCATCCCAATCTGCAATCCGTCGCCGGGATTTGGCAAGGCTCCCTGACCGGCAAGACCCTCAATGCCCAAGCCACGGTCACCCTATTCCAGGATAACGGTACTCTTTATGGGGGTCTGGAAATAAACAGCGGGTCCTTTCCAACAGCAACCAAGACCATCTCCATTAGCGGCCATGAACAAGCGAGCAAATCCCCCGTGCAGTTTCTGCTTCAAGCGGACGACAACGTGGATTCAGCAGTGGGTTTCTTTCTGCTGTCCCTAAACACTGGCGTTCTTTCGGGATCAAAAATGGACGGAAAGCTGCTCTACATCGATGAGAAGGGGGGACAGGATTCGGGGACCTTCACGCTGAGTCGTACCGGGGACATCTTTTCGCCATAGGACCCCTGACGCGTTTTCTGCCATTGCGTCCAAGGGTCCATGAAAATGCCGGTTTGGCTGCCACGACAAAGGGCCTTTTGATTTGTCGCCGGCATGGAGCCTGGTTCAGTAAGGTCCACGATGAATTCAGGGAACGGCGGTTCCCAAACGAATTCATCGTGGCTACTATTGCCATTTTCATTAGCGGTGGCGCGCCCAATCGGCGCATGACCAACTCTTACCAAAATGGGACCTGGCGCAAGTTGGCAACTGGCGCTACGGTTTGGCATCCTCAGCGATCCGCGATGCAATGGCGGCGTCCAGGCTGGCCTCTGTTGACCCGATATTCACGTTTTTGAACAGCGACCAGCGCTCCACATGCTCGGCGGCTTGTCCCGGTTCCAGATGCTGGAGCGGTCCCAGTGTTTCAATCTCCATAAAAGAACCAGCCGTGTAGGTCTCCGCGTTACATCCGTAGTCCGGATAATTGGCCCCTTCTTGGTAGGGAAATCGTTTGACACACAACTGTCCTTTCAAAGCGTAGGCGGCCCATCCCTGTTTGTTGAGGATCCCCACTTTCTGGGCTTCGGGCTTTGCCTCGTCGGTCTTCAGACAGAGGAACTTCTTGCCCAGGGTCCACCGGGAGTCACCCAGGTCGGTGTAATGCCAGAGTGTCAAGGGGCGAGCTGGAAGGAGGTACTCGTCGTGGGCACGGTACGGTTCCTGAGGGAAAATGGTGACGCCACCGCCTTTCATGATGGTCAGGGCCCAGGGGGACAACTCGACTGCCCAGAGATTCCGGTTGGTGATCTTATGCTGAATCGTCACCTGGGTGCCGTTCTCGGCCAGGGTGACGGTCATTTCCTTCTGAATCCCGGTCCGGGGTTCTACCGGCTGAATCAGACGGATACTGTTGGGGCCTTCCTTTTTGAATTCAATGGGAGTATTGTCCGGGGAATAGCTCCGCGGCATAGCCTCGGGGGCTGTCCAGAGACGGTGGCCGCCCCAGGCCTTCCAGTCTCCCAGTTCAGTAGTCACCTTCAAGTCAGGCACCTCAGCCAGTAGGTTCTCTCCCCCCATGAAGGCATAACGAATAATCCTGGGCCCAATATCCGTGGTGACGATGACTTCAACGGTCCCGTTGCTCAACTTGTAGCAGTTAGGTTGATTGAAATAGGCCACTTTTTCCATTCGACTTGCTCCTTGAACGCGATTCCCTGACATCACGAGGCATGAGAAGAGTACGAGTCCCTTGAAGAGGCGAGATTTCAAGATCATTTGTTGTTCACCTGTCGTCATTTGATGAGATTACCATCGGCATCAATTCTTCTTATTTCACCCAATCCCAACTCTCGGACACCCGCTTCCACTTTGGACAGGTCCCCCACTACGACCCAAACCAGGTTGTCGGGATGAAGTAGTTTCTGAGCGGCAGCCTCAACCTGGGAGGTCGTCAGTTGACGAACCTTTTCCGGAAAGGTCCGGTAATAGTCGTCCGGTAGCCCGTAACGAACCAGATTACCCATTGAACTGCCCACCGACTGTATGGTTTCCCAGCTACCCGGCAGCTCCAGAATCTGGTTGTCCTTGTTCTTATTAACCTCTTCGTCAGTGACTGGCCGCTTGCCCAGAATCTCCCGGAGTTCTTTGTTGACTTCCGCAATGGACTCTTTCGTCTTGTCGGTCTGTACAGACGTGTAGGCAATAAAGGGCCGCTGTCCCCGAGCACCATACAGTAAAGAACCTGCACCGTAAGACCAGTGCTTATCTTCCCGAAGGTTCATGTTGATTCGGGAGGTAAACGTTCCCCCCAGGATGTTATTCAGGGTCTCGATGGCCTCTTCCTCGGGATTGGATTTAGGAGGCGCAACATTGCCGGCAAAAAGGAGTGATTGTTGAGACCCCGGCCGGTCCACCAGGTAAAGTACTGACTGGGGTTGTTGGGGCACGGTGCTGATGTTTTTCCTGGGTACGGTCCCGCCGCTCCAACCTTTGAAGAGGCTTTCCAGCTTGGGTTTAATCTCCGCCAGAGTTGTGTCTCCCACAATGACCATCGTCGCATTATCAGCTTTGAACCAGGCCTGGTGGAACTTCACCATATCGGCTCGTGTCAACTTAGAGACTGTAGCTTCCGTCCCTGAGCCGGTCAGCGGGTTTCCATAGGCGTGTCCCTGGCCATAGAGGAATCCGGGGAATACCCGAAGTGCCATCTCCACTGGATCCACTTTCTCCTGCTGGATCCCATCGAGCTGCTGTTTCTGGAGCCGCTGGAAATCCGCTTCGGGGAAAGATGGATTCAGGATCACATCGGCAAAAATATTCAGCGAAGCATCCAGATTAGCTTTCAAAGCCGAAAGGGAAACCATGCCCAGATCCAGGTTAGAACTTGAATTTAAGTTGGCGCCCAGTTGTGCGAGTTCTTCGCTAATCTGCAGAGAAGTTCGGCGTTTAGTTCCTTCATCCAGCATTGCCATGGCCAATTTGGCTGTCCCGGGAGTGGCAAACTGGTCCGCTGCGTATCCGGCGTCCACGAGCAGGCTGAAGTTGATCACGGGAATGGCGTGACGCTCGGCCAGCATGATCTTGACTCCATTGGAGAGTGTGGCTCTCTGAATGGCCGGGAATTTCACCTCTGGTGCCGACCCGGGAGAGGGCAATTTCGACCGATCCACGGAAGTCTTGGCGGTCGAGTAGGGGGGGAAAGGATCCACTTGAAGAATATAGACCCCATCGGAGAGCCATTGCCTGGCGGTTTCCTGCAAGTGCGGTCCTGTGGCTTCGCGGGTCCGGTTAAGAGTCACCTTGTAATGGTCGGGATCCCCACCATACACCTGATTCATGGCCAGGATATCCGACTTACCGCCAAATCCACCTATTCTCTCTACACCGCGGATGAACCCAGCCAGGTACTGGGTTTTTACCCGCTGCAACTCCTGCTCAGTCGGCCCTTCCTTCAGAAACTTGGACAGTTCTTCGTCGATCTCTCTTTCTACTTTGGCTGGGTCCTGGCCCGGGCGAACAGTCGCATCGATGTAGAACTGACTGCTGATTTCCCTGTTTTCCAGGTAAGCGCTGACGTTGGACGCAATCTGGTCCTGGTACACCAGCCGCTTGTAGAGCCGGGAATTCTTCCCCGATCCCAGGATGTCGCTAACCAAGTTCAGATAGTCGGACTCGATGGTTCCCCACTGCGGAATGTTCCAGATCTCGTAGATCCTAGCCTGAGGCACACGGTCCTGAACTCTCTGGCGCTGCACCCCGCTCCTTTTCGCAACCCATGCCTGGAATCGAGCCACTGGCGGGCCTGAAGGAATGTCGCCAAAATATTTCTCGACCTTTTCCTTGACCTCCTTGCTCTCCACGTCGCCGGCAATGGCCAGCACAGCATTAGCCGCACCATAATAGGTTTTGAACCACTCCTTCACGTCATCGAGTGACGCTGCATTCAGATCTTCCATGGAACCAATGACCGACCAGGAATAAGGGTGACCTGCGGGGTAGGTGCTTTTCGTTATGAGTTCATAGGTCACGCCGTAAGGTTGATTTTCGCCTTGACGCTTCTCGTTTTGGACCACGCCACGCTGTTCATCCAGCTTGGCTTTGTCGATGGCGCCCAGCAGATGACCCATGCGGTCCGATTCCAGCCAGAGCACTACGTCCAATGCCGACTTCGGGACGTTTTGAAAGTAGTTAGTCCGATCTTCGCTAGTGGTCCCATTGAGGTCCGTCGCGCCGATTCTTTCCATGGCCTGGAAGTAATCGTTATTGAAATCCTCGCTCCCATTAAACATAAGGTGCTCGAACAAATGAGCGAAACCGCTCTTTCCGAGCTTTTCGTTCTTCGAGCCCACGTGATACCAGACGTTGACAGCAACGATGGGGGACTTGTGATCCTCGTGAACGAGGAGTGTCAGCCCGTTGGTCAGAACAAACTTCTGAAAAGGAATATCGATATCCGCGGCGAGCTGGGAAGCAGGAGCCGATGCCCCTGCCCAGCCGACCCATCCAACGAAAATCAGGAGAGAGATCAGAACCATTAACTTCGGCAGATCACGCTGGCTGTTCATCACAATTCTACGCCCTTTCTCTAACGTAATGGGCTCCTAGCAACAGAGCCGGCCGACATACCCTGTTCATTCGTCGGATTATATATCTTCCTTAAAGGGAATGTGAATCTCGACCTCAAGACCGAAACGGTTCTCAGATCAAGAGTGTCTGTGTCAACGATCCGTCCGTTGCCTATTTCCCGCCGATGCTGAAGATGGCCCACGGTTGCTCTGGCATGTCCTTGAGAAAATCTTTCTGCCAGACAAATTCGGGGTATTTCTGGAGATACTCCTCGGCCTTAAATGGGACCCCGCAGGGATGCCCCAACCGGGCTACAAATGACATTCTCTCGGCCATGGCCGCATCACAGACTTTTGCCTGAACCGCACCGAAGGGAGAGAAAGGGGGCGCCCACGGGAGAGATCCGCGGGAAGAGAGGTCGATGTGGCCGCAGAGGGTCCTTTCATTGGGATCGGCTTTCTTGTCGAAGCTGTCGAAATGGTCAGCCAGCATCCGCTGACCGGCCTCAACGTCGATCTTGCCCTTGTTTTCCAGCATGAGCTGTTCCCAGCGGATCCGGCGGGCATTGGCACTGAGACCTGAATCTTCCAGATGGAATTGGGTCTCTTCCCTGGCCAGTTTTTGGCTGACTGGAAAGTTGGCACCGCAAAAATACCTATCTCGCGATCGTCGCAGTGTGACGTTCTTGAGCCCCAGTTCGAGACTGGCGATTTCGTTGCTCTTACGATCGGCCACCAGCCAGTTGTTGGCGTAACCCCCGTTGTTGCCTTCCTTCATGATTCGGGCAAACTCGTCGATCGAACTGGAGTACTGCATGGCCTTGCGGGCCCGCACGAACTCCGGGACCCCCTCAGGATCCCAATGAGAAAATCGGGTGATAGTGGTCTCCGTGATCATCATCCCAGCGGCGTTGACGCCAAAATCATCGCCGCTGTGAATCAGTCCGGGAAATCCATCCATCAGGATTCGATGGCCCTTCTCGGGTAGGATGTCGAAAATGATTCTCCAACGTTGGCCCTCCAGATAGCTGGTCCAGTTATTGTGTCCAATGACGACTCTTCCATCCCGGGTATAATTCCCCGTGGCGACAAAGGCGCTGCAGCGCTCCGGAGGGGCACCCGGAGCACTTACGGTCTCTCCGTGTTGTTGTTTCCACCAGTCCATATAGTAGGGGTTGAGTTCCGGAAAGGCGTTCAGGGCGACCACATCCCCCAACCCCATTTTGATGCCCCGGACGTTCAACCCCTCCACAATCCCCAGCAATTCACTTCGATATTCTTCATCAATGTGCGGCCAAAGATCGCGTCGGGCTACCTCCCTGAAGAACTGCCAGTCTTTCCCGGTGTCTTGTTTGAATTCCAGGGCGATCATTTTCTGGGCCTCAACAATCTCCTCCGCCAGGTAATAGCCATGCTGGAACCCGATCTTATCCGGTGGTCCCTCCAGGTGAACGAAGATCCAGCCGTTTTTCTCAACCGCCCGGTATGAACCTTTCAAATGGAGATCGATGACCACATGCTGCGCAAACGATGCTCCTGCTACGATAGTCAGCAGGATTCCGGAAATGAGGACTATTCTTTTCATGGGCTAGTCGACAATCGCAGTTTGGATGGTGCAGGTTAAGATACGGCGTTTCAAATGCAGGTATACGGCCCGACCTCGCACGACCTCTTCCAGTATCAATCCCTTACGGTCCGGGCAGGACACCAGCAAAATGGCAGTAACCTTCATTTTTCAATTACCAAAAGTAAATCCTTGGCATCTACGCGCTGACCTGGGCTAGCCAGGATTTGCGTGATCCGGCCGGCGATTGGAGAATAGAGCGTGCTCTGCATTTTCATGGCTTCCATGGCCAGGAGTTTCTCCCCGCGCTCGATCTTCTGCTGGAGCTGAACGAACACGTGAGTGACGATGCCGGGAGAGGGAGACCCTACATGCCCAGGGTCAGCCGGATTGACCTTGGGGTGGGTGGGAGCTGCCGCCTGAAGAGTCCGGTCCCTGACCACCGCTTCGCGAGGTTGGCCGTTCAGCTCAAAAAAGACAGTGCGGGACCCATCCGGGTGTGGTTCTCCTACGGTGAGATACTTAATAACCAAGGTCTTCCCGACCTCGATCTCCACCGTAATCTCCTCTCCTGATCGCATTCCATAGAAGAAGTTCAAGGTGGGCAAGACGCTGACATCTCCGTAGGAGTGGTAGAAACGGTCGTACTTTAGGAAGACTTCCGGGTAGAGAAGATAGCTCAACACCTCGTCCTGTTGCGGAATTCGGCCAATTTTCTTTTCCAGGGTTTGGCGCACGAAATCGTAGTCCACGGCCGGGAGGTCGGCCCCTGGACGTCCTCTCCGGGGTTCCGCCCCGCGGAGGATGATCCTTTGCAACTTCCGCGGCCATCCTCCCACCGGAATCCCTAAAGAGCCCGAGAACATGTCCACCACCGAGTTCGGCAGAGCCAGATCGTGAGCCGTGTCGAGATGGAGAAGGTCCTGGGGTTTCATCCCCTTCGACAGGAGGAACAGCGCCATGTCACCGACGACCTTGCTCGAGGGAGTGACTTTGACGATATCTCCAAACAGAAGGTTGACTTCTGCATAGGTTTTTTCTACCTCGCTCCAGCGGTGGCCCAGGCCCATGGCGTCGGCCTGTTCCCGCAAGTTCGTGTACTGGCCGCCCGGGATTTCGTGGAGGTACACCTTGGCATCCCCGGTGCGAGGGCCGGTGTCGAAGGGAATGTAGAACGTCCGCGCCTGTTCCCAATAGTCCGAACACTCGTTGAGCGCTTCGATGTCCAAACCCGTGTCCCGGGGGGAGTGGCGCAAGGCCTCCACGATAGAATTCAGGTTCGGCTGGCTGGTCTGGCCGCTCATGGCTGATATGGCGGTATCGGCTACATCCACGCCTGCTTCGGAGGCCTTCAGGATGGAAGTGGCGTTCAGCCCGCTGGTGTCATGGGTATGGAAATGGATGGGCAGGCCAACTTCCTGCCGAAGTGCCTTGACCAGCCGGAAGGCAGCGTAGGGTTTACAGAGTCCCGCCATATCTTTGATAGCCAGAAAATGGGCTCCCAGCCGTTCCAGTTGTTTAGCCATCTTGACGTAATACTGGAGCGAGTATTTCGGACGTCCCGGATCGAGAATGTCCCCGGTATAACAGATGGCCGGTTCACAAATGGAAGGGGTTTCCAGCACGGCATCGATGGCCACCCGCATATTTTCCACGGAATTCAAAGAGTCAAAGATACGGAAAACGTCAATGCCCTGGCGGGCCGATTCCTCCACGAATTCCGTCACCACGTTGTCCGGATAGCTGGTATAGCCCACCGCATTGGAGGCGCGTAACAGCATCTGGAAACAAATATTGGGAATTTTTTCCCTCAGTTGGCGAAGCCGCTGCCACGGGTCTTCGTGCAAGAAACGCATAGCTGTGTCGAAGGTAGCGCCTCCCCACATTTCCAGGCTGAACAGCCCTGGGAGCCGGTGCGCCACAGCTTCGGCCACCCTCAACATTTCAATCGACCGGACCCGGGTGGCCAACAGCGACTGATGGGCGTCCCGAAAGGTGGTGTCGGTAAGGAGGAGTCGTTTCTGTTTCAGCGCCCATTCGGCAAACTTCTTTAGTCCCAGGCTCAAAAGTAATTGCCGCGTTCCATCGGGAGGCGGACCTCCCCTGGGAAATGGGACCTCCGGCAGGCTCCCCAAGTCACCGTCTTCAGCGGGGCTGGACTTGGCTGTGGGCCGTTTCAGCACGGTCGAGTTCCCCCACGTTGCCGATTCGTAACCTTCCGGCCAGCGCTTCTCGGCCACCTCAGGATTTCCGTTGACAATCACGTCACCCAGGTAGCTAAGGAGCTTGGTGGCCCTGTCTCGCCGCCGGGCAAACTGGAAGAGTTCCGGAGTCCTCTCCAGGAAGGTGGTGGTGGTCTGCCCAGCCTGGAAGACAGGATGGCTAACAACGTTTTCCAGGAAAAGAATGTTGGTCTTAACTCCCCGGACTCTGAATTCGCGCAAGGCGCGGCCCATGCGCTGGCAGGCTTCTTTCAGAGTGACACCCCAGACTGTACACTTGACCAGCAGGGAGTCGTAGTAGGGCGTGAGGATGGCTCCGCCATAGGCCGTCCCGCCATCTAACCGCAAACCAAAACCACCAGGAGAGCGGTAAGTGGTCAGCTTCCCGTAATCGGGGGAGAAATTGTTCAGGGGATCTTCAGTGGTGATCCGGCACTGAAGAGCGTTCCCGTATAATGGGAGGGCCGACTGGGCGGGGAGAGACAGCGGAGGCTCCTGGAGCCGGCATCCCTGGGCGATCAAGATCTGGGCCTGCACCAGATCTACGCCTGTGACCATCTCCGTGACGGTGTGCTCCACCTGGATTCGCGGATTCACCTCAATAAAAAACCATTCGCCCGTGTCGGCGTCCACCAGGAACTCAACGGTTCCAGCGTTACTGTACCCTGCGCTCCGGGCAAGCTGGACGGCGGCGTTACACAGTTCCTTGCGAAGACTGGTGGAAATCCCTGTGGCCGGCGCCACTTCGACGATCTTTTGATGACGCCGCTGCACAGAGCAATCCCTTTCATACAGGTGCATGACTCCGCCGTGCCGGTCCGCCAGGATCTGAACCTCGATATGTTTGGCGTGTTCGATGTATCGTTCCAGGAACACCGCGCCATCGCCGAAAGCCGCCTGGGCTTCTCGCCGAGCTTCATCCAGCCGGGATTCGAGTTCTTCGTGATTGCGGATAATGCGCATGCCCCGCCCACCGCCACCGAAAGCCGCTTTGGCGATGAGCGGGAAACCGATTTCCTTGGCAGCCCGTTTGGCTGCTTCGCGGCCGCTGATTGGCTGGTCAGTCCCCGGAACCACGGGTACGCCAGCCTTTTGGGCGAGATTCCGGGCAGCCACTTTGTCTCCCAGAACCTCCAGCATTTCGGGAGGCGGACCCACGAAAGTGATTCCTGCCTGCCGACAGGCTCTGGCAAAGGCCGGGTTTTCGGCCAAAAAACCGTAACCAGGATGAATGGCGTCGATATTCTTTTCCACGGCCAAGGCTATGATGCCCTCAATATCCAGGTAAGCCTGAACAGGACCTTTGCCTTTTCCAATGGCGTAAGCTTCATCGGCCTTAAAACGGTGCAACCCTAGGCGATCTTCTTCTGAATAAATGGCTACCGTTCGCAGGCCGAGTTCGGTGGCAGCTCGCATGATGCGGATGGCGATTTCACTGCGATTGGCGGCCAACAGTTTTTTCATCGGTCGTGGTAAGGACACTCTTTCCCTCTCAGAACCCGGACAGAGTCCGGGGAGCCGAAGCTCATTGTGCTGTGCCCGATATTTTACATGCGAGACAGGGGAACACCAAATGAAGAAATCTCAGGGGCGTAGGATCCGGATGGTGATTGTCACCCCAGGCGAGGAGGGGTTGAGTGAGTAGGTGAGGCTCGCCCGGGCCTCGTCGAGCGGGATCCTCAGTTGCCGGTCTTCCGGGTAATATGGGAAGGAGGGGAAGCTGACATGGCTGCCGGCTGGCAGGGTCAGTCGCCAGCCATCCGATTCAATCCAGCTTTCGCTTCCTTCCGCCATGATCTCGATGGGCTTGTCCGTGAGCGAAAACAGAGCTCCGCTGGAACTCTTCACCGTGCTGCCCTGCCGAAGATTCAGAATCAGGTGACCGGTGACCGGCTGGTCGGCGGCTTCGATTTGGGCCCTCAGGCGTAGCTCCTTTTTTGAGCTGGCCTCCAATTCCAGGCTTGCCCTCTTGCCCTCATAGTCCAGAAACAGTTGATCCTGAGAACCCTTTATCTTGACTTCCCCGGCAGAAGGGAGATACAGGGGGCGCCCTGCGCGCGAAAATACAAAGTTGCTCCAGTCCGGTTGACGCTTGGAACTCCCACCGGTGATGATTAAACCTGCCTGATCGTGCCAGACACTGACAAAATTCTGGCGATCCAGTGCCCAGCGGGTCTTGGCGGGAACAGCAGTGAAGGCACTCAGGCAATACATCCAGGGGGTCTTGCGGCGGACCAGGACCTTGTTCCCTCCGGAGTCAACATAGGACTTCTTTTCCTGGAGGATGCCCTCTTCCTTCCCTTCATG
>JBGPHY010000027.1:0-19273 GCA_041484625.1 Terriglobia bacterium
AGGTCAAAGGTCACATTCGAGAAATTACTGTTCCAGTGATCGGTGAATTCTTGGAGAAGCGTTGCGGGGGCGGTTGACGAATAGGGTTCCGCGCTGGTCTCCCATGTGTGCTGATAGACCACCTGCAATGAAATCGAGAGTTCTGTCTGATAGACGCCTTCTACCTGGTTCAGGATATCCAGGATCTCGGTGTTGGCGCTGGACGAGTCGCCCATCGCTGTCACGTATTCATAGTCCGCCTCGGTGGCAATCCGGGTCACGTAACTGGAGAGCGCATTCTCAAACACCATTGGGGCCAACCATTCCAACCCTTGATTGACACGGTCTGCGAGGCTGGTACCACAAGTGCCCAGTGCCTCCCCCCGTATGTCCGATCTCTTGTAGAGAACGAACTCTGAGGTTGAGGCGCCTCCGGAATACCGGTCGTAGGGTTCAATGAAATACCATTCCTCCGGAGTCAGAACGACACCTTCGAAGCTATCATTGCGCAACGTGAATCTGGCCTGGGCACCATCAATGCCCTCCACCCTGGCTTCAAATGTCTCCAGGGGGCGACTTGCCACGTTTCTCCTTTTTCCACCCAACAGCGAGGCTTCTGCACGGTATTTCGGCGAACGGAGATCTCGCGGTTTCAAAACCATGCGGAACTGGCGGTTGTCGATCGCTAATGAAATCTCCCGGTGATCCTGGACGCGGCGCAGTATCTCGGGGTAATCAATAGTGCGGATTTCATAATTGAAGAGAAGCCGGTCAATGTGGCTTGGCAGGCTGTAGCGGCTGTGCTCGGCAAAGCCCAAAGTCCAGTTGCCCGCCAAACCCAGCAGAACCAGGATACATAGACTTCGAACCGGAAGGTCGTGGAAAAAAGATCCAAATGTAAGAGGTGGAGTGCATCGATCAGGCATATGCGTTGGAGTTAGTTTAGCCAAGGGATTGCCGCCCTACACATGAAAATTCCGCCCCTCTAGCTGGCATGCCAGCTTCCAAAAACCGGGCAAACGCGGCCTCTTTCGACTGTCTGAATAAAAGTGGTTACGCGCTTCCCAACTGCTTGCAGATCTGGATATTAGCTTGGGGTGCGGCTGACAAATCCGAGGAGTTCTCCAACTCGGGGCACCTTGGAGAAAAGGTAAGATAGAACAGACTTGCTACTTTCCTGTGGTTATTCTCGTTGAGGCAATCAGCAGATTCAAAAGGAGGTCGGGCCCGGGTCCGAGGTGCGCCCCAGCTTCCCATGAATCCGCATGTTACTTTTTTGTTACCCAGCCCTAAATCGCTGGATCTGGAAGGATTACCCTTATTGTATCGGAACGACTAAATCAGTAATAGAAATGTCTACCCATTGGCGCTTGCCAAGATTGTTGCCAGCGGAGTTTTTTTGTTTATAATGGAAATTGAGGTCTATAGGAAACTAAGACTCTTTCAGCCATCTTTTTCTTCTGACGCCCGTTGTTTCTCGGAGGATTCATGAGAAGCATTGCAGGTGAGCGAGACACTCGGCGCCAATGGATTGTAGCCTCATTGGTCGTTGGCCTGGTGGTTCTGATCGGGACTCTGCCTCCAATGGGAGCCCAAGAAGCCACTTCCAGGCCGGACCAACCTGAGTCGAAGAGCGGAAATTCGTCCATTAAAGTGGAAGTTGACCTGGTCCTGGTGAACGCCACCGTGACCGACATCAACAATCGATTTGTCACGGGTCTGGAAAAGGAGCACTTCCAGGTTTTTGAAGACAAAGTTGAACAGCAAGTCTCTCATTTCAGCAACGAAGACGTGGCGACCTCCATTGGTCTCCTCTTTGATGTAAGCAGCAGCATGAGCGACAAGATTTCACGATCCAGAGACGCTGCAGTCGCCTTCCTGAAGACCAGTAACCCGGAAGATGAGTTTCTCCTCCTCACCTTCGCGGATCGTCCCACGATCGATGAGGAGTTTACGACGGATGTCAATGAGATCCAGAACCGCCTGATCTACAAAGTGGCCAAAGGGTGTACAACCCTGTATGACGGCGTTTACCTGGCATTGGAAAAGATGAAACGCGCTCACAATCCTAAGAAAGCGATTCTGGTCATTACCGACGGTGAGGATACTTGCAGTCGGTATTCCCTGATCAACGTCCGAAATGCCGTTAAAGAATCCGACGTTCAGATTTTTGCCATTGGCATTGTCAATTCCTATTACTCCGACCTGGGTCAGGGTCGAACCGGGCGAGCGGTTCTGGAAGAGATGACTGAAATTACCGGGGGAAAAGCTTACTTTCCAAATTCCGTCTATGAGCTCGAGGACATCTGCACCAAGATCGCAATCGAGCTTAAGAACCAGTATATCCTTGGTTACTCATCCTCCAATATGAACCGGGACGGGCGTTGGCGGAAAATCAAGGTGCGGCTCAACGCACCCAAGGGTTTGCCTTCGTTGTCGGTGCGCTCAAAGTTAGGCTACTTTGCTCCCAATGGCTGACGGGCACTTACAAAAGCTCCTTCGGTCTGCCCTGGGGAATCGATGTTATCCCGGGAATCTGGCCTTTCTTTATCGAAATCTAAACATCCCTTCATTGTCATTTATGAAACGCTTGCTTTATTATGCCACATTGTTGTGTCTATGCAATTTGGCCATTGTTTCCAGCCCGCAGGCCCAGGACAAGGAAAAGAAACCAAAGGGCCCGGACTACACACTCAATGTCGACGTCAACTTGGTGCTGCTACACGTTACGGTTGTCGATGAAAAGGACAACCTGGTGAAAGGGCTCAACAAGACCGATTTCACCGTTACGGAGGATAAAGTCCCACAGGAGCTCTCTCTTTTCAGGGAAGAAGATGCTCCGGTTTCGATTGGCCTGGTCATCGACAACAGCGGGAGCATGAGAACGAAGCGGGAGCGCGTCAACAAGGCAGCGATTACCTTTGTCAAGACATCCAACCCCCAGGATGAAGTCTTCCTGATTAACTTCAACGACCAGGTCTTCATCGACCAGGATTTCACGAAAAAGCAAGAGGACCTGTTCGATGCCCTCGACGTCATTGATACCCGGGGTGGGACGGCCCTCTACGATGCCCTCTACTTGTCCTTAGAGCATATTCGCGATGGCAAGGAAGACAAGAAAGTGCTGCTGCTTATTACGGATGGAGAGGACCGGGACAGCCGTTACAAGTATGATACGATCCTGGAGTTTGCGCGAGAGTCGCAAGCCAGCATCTTCGTCATTGGCCTGTTCGACAAAGAAGGAGAAAGGTCCAGGACTCAGAAGAAAGCTGCCGACCATTTGAAAGAGATCGCCGAGGAGACCGGCGGCAAACACTATTTCCCCGAGTCAGTCGATGCAGTGGAGGCCATCTGCACCCAGGTGGCACATGAGATTCGCAATCAATATACCTTGGGATATCGCCCTTTCAACACCCGCAAGGATGGCACCTGGAGAACCGTCATCGTGAAGGTCGACAATGGCAAAAGGGCCAAACGACCGATTGCTCGCACTAAGCGTGGCTACTACGCACCAACCGAAGGCTAAGGGAAACCATGTGACCGAGGGGAAAAGACCGCAGCGATCGAGGAATACCAGCGATTCCTGGAGATGGCCCCGGATTCGCCGGATGCGGCGAAGGCCAGGAAAGAAATCCAGCAACTGCGAAAAGGACAGCCGAAGTGACGGCACAGCCAGTATGAATTCCTCTCTTACAGAATTGACATTTGCCTGCAGGTTGCCTACGCTTATTTCTGAGACTTCTCAGCGTCTCTCTGAAGGGTCTGACCCAGCGGATTAGACTCCCTCCATTAATCCAGAGAAACTGCCTTGCCACCAAGGAGCCAGCCATGCGGCGACGTCATTTCCTGCAAACGCTACCCTGCGGAAGTTTACTCTTCGCCTCAAAAGGCGCAATATGGGATGGATTTTCCTTGAAAGGAGCGACTCGAGAAGTGAATTCTGATGACCACGAGAAACGTCGAGAGGAACTTTCGCGCCTGTTGGGGGACTTGCCACCCAGGCACCGCAAGATTGAGTCCAGGACAGTGTCAACCACCAAAAAAGACGGATATGTTCTGCAGAAGCTCGTCCTTGATCTCAACGGAATTGAACCTGTTCCCGCCTATTTCGTCGCGCCGAAGCTCGCTTCGGGCAAGATTCCAGCTGTGCTTTATAACCACTGGCACGGTGGGATGTATCACCTCGGTAAGGACCAACTCCTTTGGGAAGACCCTAACTCTCACCTGCCGTCATACGCCGAGGTCTTCACCAGCCTGGGTTATTGTGCCCTATGCATTGACCACTGGGCTTTCGGCGAACGATCGACACATGAGGAAATGGACCTTTTTAAAGAGATGTTGTGGAAAGGGCAGATCCTCTGGGGGATGATGGTGTACGATTCCCTGAGAGCTCTGGACTACCTGGTGAACCGTCCGGAAGTGGATCCCGGACATATTGGCACAGTGGGGATGTCTATGGGGAGCACCATGGCCTGGTGGTTGGCCGCCCTGGATGAGAGAATCAAAGTCTGCGTCGACATTTGTTGCCTCACCGACTTCCAGGCTCTCTTGGAGACTCAGGGGCTTAAAGGGCATGGGATTTATTACTTCGTCCCTTCCCTGTTGAAACACTTCACCGCTTCTCAGATCAATGCCCTTATTGCACCTCGTCCCCACCTGGGCCTGGCCGGTAACCGGGATCCGCTAACCCCGCCCTCGGGATTAGATCGAATTGACCGCGAGATGAGGATGGTCTATGCCGGCTTGGGAGCACCCGACCACTGGAAGCTGCTGCGCTATGATGTCGGGCACGAAGAGACCCCTGAGATGCGCAGCGAAATCATTGCGTTCCTGAGGAAATTCCTGGGATGACGTCGAATCCATTATTTCGTGGGGCTTATGCCTCGCTATACAATTTGAGAGAGAGGTTCCAGAGGTGAGTCCATGAAGAATAAACGTTGGATGGCCATTCTGATTTTGTTGCTGCTGAGCCTGGGCTTTCTGAACACAGGAGTCAGGCTCTGGGTCGACTGGCTTTGGTTCCAGGAACTGGGATACCCAGTCCTGTTTTCCAAGAGTCTGGTGACCGAGATTCTCCTGACGGGGATTTCCGGGTTCTTGTTTTTTGTCTTCGTATACTCCAATTCTCAGCTGGCCAGGCGGCTGGCCCGGAAGCAGGCACACGTCTATCATGAAAGTGTCGTTGAATTCCCACAGTTGGAGGGGCTGAAACGATTTATTCGATGGATCCTTCTTGGAGTTTCTCTCCTGCTGGCTTACCTGGTGGCGAGTTGGGCAGGCGAAAACTGGCTGGAGTATCTGAGGTTCACTCATGCCCTGCCCTTTCTCCAGGAGGATCCCCTTTTCCATCGCAATATTGCCTTCTACATGTTCCGCCTGCCATTTTACTGGTTTGTCGTCCAATATGGTTTTGTCAGTCTCTTGTTGGCTTTCCTCGTCAGTCTCCTGGTTTACTTCCTGGAGGGAGGCGTTTGGTTGACTCGGAGCGGGATTCGTCTGGCCGGTTCTGCCAAGATCCATCTTTCCACCATTGCGGCCGGCTTTTTCGTCCTGTATAGCTGCAAATACCGCCTGGACATTTTCGATCTACTCTTTTCCAGGAGAGGCATTGTGTACGGAGCCAGCTATGCAGATATCAAGGCGGAACTGCCGGCTCTCTGGATGCTGGTGGCGGCCAGCCTGGTGGCAGCCGGACTGATTTTTCTGAGCGCCTTTCGTCGCAGTTACCGATTGGCGGTCGGGGCGATCGCCGGCTTGATTGTCCTCAACGTAGTAGGCACCGGCGTCTATCCGGAAATCGTACAGCGCTTCCATGTCGCGCCCACTGAAATCAGCATGGAGAAGCCTTATATCCAACTTGGGATCCAGTATACCCGGATGGCGTATGGGATAAACGAGGTCCAAGAGAGAGAATTCCCGGCACTGGAGAGTCTCACCTCGGAGGCCCTGAAGCGCAATGAACTCACCCTGCAAAACATCCGTCTCTGGGATCATCGCCCGTTGCTGGTGACCTATGAGCAGTTGCAGGTGATCCGTCCCTATTATGATTTCGTAGACGTGGATAACGACCGTTACCTGATCGATGGGCAATACCGGCAAGTCAGCTTATCGCCGCGAGAAATCGCTTCTCAAAAGCTCCCCAGCCGGATCTGGATTAACGAACATCTCACCTACACGCACGGTTACGGCTTGTGCCTGGGGCCGGTGAACCAAATCAGCCGGGAGGGGCTGCCTCAGCTCTTGATCAAAGACATCCCTCCGGTCTCCACAACCAACATCAAAGTTACTCGACCTCAGATCTACTTCGGCGAAATCTCTGACTCCTACTGCTTTGTGAATACCAGGGCCAAGGAGTTCGATTACCCCTCAGGCGAGGACAATGTCTACACGGAGTACAAGGGGAGCGGCGGGATTTCGGTTGAAAATCTTTTTCGCAAACTGCTTTTCAGTTTTCGTTTCAAAGAGCTCAAGATCATCCTTTCTGGCGACATTCACGGCGGCAGCCGCCTACTGTTCGACCGCAGCATCGTCCGCCGGGCTAGCAAACTTTTCCCGTTCCTCCGTTTCGACCACGATCCTTACATGGTGATCAACGACGAAGGCCACCTCTACTGGATGATGGATGCCTACACCACGGGGGAGAACTATCCCTATTCGAATCCGACCCCCGAGTTGGGCAATTACATCCGCAACTCAGTAAAGGTGACAATTGATGCCTTCAACGGAACGGTCCGGGCCTATATCAGTGATCCGCAGGATCCGATCATTCAAGTCTACGCCAGCATGTTCCCTGGAGTGTTCCTGCCCCTGGACTCCATGCCCAAGGATCTGCGACGGCATTTGCGATATCCGGAGGACCTCTTTTCACTTCAGGCCAGCATTTACGCCACTTATCACATGACCGATGCACAGGTCTTCTACAACAAGGAAGACCTCTGGCGGGTCCCGGCGCTCTCCAAATCCGACGGGGAAAACATAGTGGAACCTTATTACACCATCATGAAACTTGATCTGAAAGACTCGCGGGAGGAGTTCATCCTGATGACTCCCTTCACCCCTGCCACCCGCGACAACATGATTGCCTGGATGGCAGCACGTTGTGACGCGCCAGATTACGGCAAACTGTTCGTCTATAACTTCCCCAAGCAGCGGCTCGTTTACGGCCCATCCCAAATAGTCAGCCGGTTTAACCAGGATACCCAAATTGCCCAACAGCTAACTCTATGGAATCAGAAGGGCTCCAGGGTCATCAACGGCAGTCTCCTGGTAATTCCAGTGGAGAACTCGATTTTGTATATTCAGCCCCTTTTCCTGGCAGCTGAGCAGTCGGGGAGCATTCCCGAGTTGAAGAGAATTATTGTGGCCTATGGGAACACTATCGCGATGGAGGAAAGCCTGGAGCTGTCATTGCAGCAGATTTTTGGAGGTAAGGGATTGACGCGTAGGGAGCCCGGGGAAGAGGCTGCGGTGAAGTCAACCGAGGCAAGCGTCTCCTTCAACTCCCTCGTGGAACAGGCCGGCGGGCACTACCGCCGGGCCGAGCAAAAGCTCCGGGAGGGTGACTGGGCCGGCTACGGCGAGGAAATCCGAAAGCTCGGTGAGGTCTTGAAGACATTGAAGGAGAAGACGAAATAAAATAATTACTGCCCCTCCACGAGCCTGCCGCCCCCGGGGAGGAGACAGACAACCAACTCTTCAGGGCCATGCGGGTTGACCCTGTGGCTGCCATTGAAACTGCGTTATGTTAAAGAACCTCTCGCTTCCTACCAAGGTGACTGTGCTGCTGTCGCTGGTCGTCTTCGTTGTGATTTTCGCAGTGACGTACCTGATCAACAGGATCTCTGCCGAGATTATCATCACGGACCTGAAGGAAAGTTCAAGCTTTGCGGCGGAACAGATTGCGCGAGAGCTCGCCGACCGTCCCCAGCTTCCTGCACTCGACGACTTAAAGGAAACCCTGGGGGAAGCACTGGAAATTAATCACAATCTAACAGAAATTAGCGTCTTTAAAGTTACGGAGAGCCTGCCGGAGCTGGCCGCCACCACCTCGCGAAGCGGAGAGGTCCCGGTAACCGAAGAAATCAGAGAGTGCCTCCATACCGGGAAAACGGTGGTCACTCAGTTTAGTGAGGATGAAGAGCGGTTCTGGTACATTGTGGCGCCCGTCTATCACACGAGCAAACGGCCCAAAGCCGGTCCTCCGAGACTCCTCGGTTGCGTCCGGGTGCTGACTTCATTGAAACAGGCAGATACCATCACGGGGCAAAATCGCAGCGTAATTCTGAAATTCGCCCCAGCCTCCATTTTGCTCCTCATTGTTCTATTGAACGTGCTATTCCGCTTCACCATCCATAAACCCGTCAAAACCATCCAGGAGGCGATGGCCAAAGCCGAGTCTGGAGACCTAAATGCTGAAGTGAAGCTGGATTCTGGGGATGAGTTGGGTATGATTTCGGCCAGTTATAACCGGATGCTCAAGCAAATCCGCGAGGCC
Source organism: Terriglobia bacterium (assembly GCA_041484625.1). Taxonomy (GTDB): domain Bacteria; phylum Acidobacteriota; class Terriglobia; order Versatilivoradales; family Versatilivoraceae; genus JBGPHY01. The sequence goes on from JBGPHY010000027.1 coordinate 8,474, forward strand.
ACTGTAGAGCGTCTTGAATTGATCGACAGGATCAACAACTTCAACGTAGAACTGAAGTCCCAGGTAGAAGAGGCCACGGCGGAACTGACCAAGCGGAATCAGGAACTGTGGGAGTTGAATGAAAAACTCTTCAAAATGCAGTTGGAGTTATTTCATTTGGAACGGCTGGCTGTCGCCGGCCAGTTAACCGCGACCTTTGCCCACGAAGTGGGGACACCGCTCAACCTGATTTCGGGCCATGTCCAATTGCTCATGGAGTTGTCTGGTGAAAACGACCTTGTCCTGCGCAAACTCACCCTCATACAGTCCCAGATCAATCGGCTCAGTGAAATAGTCCGTCGGCTTCTGGACGCCACTCGGCGTCCTAAGCTGGACTTGGCGGGGGTTAATATGAACGACCTCATCCAGGATGTCAGTACTTTGATTAGACCTACGTTGGCCACCCGCAAAATCGAATGTGTGGAGCGACTCCAGGAACAAATCCCCCCAATTCATTCCGACCGGAAGCAGCTGGAGCAGGTGTTGCTCAACCTCATCAACAACAGCATGGATGCGATGCCGGATGGAGGTAAGCTCATCCTGGAAACGTGCATGCAAGGGGAACAGCACGTGGCGATTCACGTCACTGACACAGGGCTCGGCATCGAGCCCTACAACTTGGAGAAATTGTTTCAACCAATGTTTACTACGAAGGATATCGGCCGGGGAACCGGCCTTGGCCTTTCGATTTGCATGGCGATTATCAAGGAACACGGAGGAGAAATCGAGGTCAAGAGCGTCCCCAAGGAGGGAACCACCTTCAGTATCCTCCTACCCATAACCGCGGCTCTTGTTCCCATCGAGTCTGAGCATCTAGAGGGAAGGACGCTTTCCAAGAATTGAGGTTTCTGGAGATGACGACGGATTTTGACGAATTCACTCCTGTTGCGCCCAGCGTAAGCGTCCTAGAAGTTGGCTTTCTGGCACTTTAACGAGATATGTAGAATATCTTGATCGTGGATGATGACAAGCTCACATGCGATTTCATTGCGGAAATCCTGGAGGAATTCCGGGTGATGGTGAAATCGACACAAGATCCCCAGGAAGCTATTGACCTGGGTAAGGACCACCCCTTTGATGTCGTGATCAGTGACATTAATCTCCAGAATCGCTTAACAGGCTTGGACGTCCTGAAGAACCTAAGGCGTTCTCTACCGGAAGCAGAGGTCATCCTGATCAGCGCTTTCGGGACTCTGGAAACTGCCGTCGAGGCTGTCCGGGAAGGCGCCTTTGACTATATCAGCAAGCCTTTCAATATCAACCAGGTCAAGGCTGTCGTGAAGCGAGCCTTGGAGAAGAAACAGTTGCTCCATGAAAACCAGCGTTTGCGCAGCCAGCTTCAGACTATTGAATCCTCCACCAGCCTGGTAGGCAGCAGTCCCAGGATGTTGGAGGTTTATAAATCTATAGCCAATGTAGCCGCTTCAAAGTCCACAGTGTTGATATATGGAGAGAGTGGAACCGGAAAAGAGTTGGTGGCCAAGCAAATTCATTTCAACAGCCCCCGTAAATCGAGGGCTTTCCTGGCTGTTAATTGCGGCGCACTGGCCGAGACACTGCTGGAGAGTGAGTTGTTCGGCTACGTCAAGGGGGCATTCACGGGAGCTGCGACCGACAAAACTGGCCTCTTTGAGGAAGCCAGCGGAGGCACACTGTTCCTCGACGAGATTGGGGAGACGACACCCACCATGCAGGTCAAATTGCTGAGGGTCCTCCAGGAGCATGAGATCAAGCGGGTCGGGGGAGTAAAAAATATCAAGGTGGATGTTCGATTGGTGGCTGCTACTAACCGGAATCTTGAGGAGATGGCCAAGGAGGGCAAGTTCCGTGAAGACCTTCTCTATCGGGTCAGCGTGATTACGATCACCGTTCCATCCCTCAGGGAAAGACGAGAGGATATCCCTGCCCTGATTTCGCATTTCTTGAAGAGGGTCTGCCCCGTTGAAGACAGTCGTCCCGTGATTTCCAAGGATGTGCTGGAAGTTCTGATGAATTACTCCTGGCCAGGAAATGTCCGTGAATTGGAACATACCATTGAACGGCTGTGCCAGTTTTCTCGCGGAGGAATCATTACGGTTGAAGACCTCCCTGCGAAAATCCAGATCAAGGAAAAGTACCAGGTTCGGGGGTTCTTCGAGGGAATGCCCACGCTTGACGAATTGGAACGGCGCTACCTGATCCATGTCCTGGATACCACTCGGCACAATAAGACACAGGCTTCCGAGGTCCTGGGTATCAATCGTAGAACCCTTTATCGTATGGCGGAACGATACGGGATTGCCCTTAAAGAAGACTAGTCGGACAATATGCCTCACTTGACAAAATGCCACACCTCGTCGGCTGATTGATAACAATACCTTTAGTTCGCTGAAGGTATTCAGCCTTCCAGACTGTCTCAAATCTTCTTGGTTTAGAGTTCCGTGCAGCTTCTCATCAAATGAAGTTAAGTATCTGTATTTAAGTAAGTAATGGGATCTGCAAAGCGTAACTCTCTTTGGTTGTATAACTGCCTGAAGGAAGGGCGGGAATGACTATCTAATCAAGCCAAACTGAGTGAGGGTTTCTCCCTCAATTCCAAACCAAAAAAGGAGGATCTTCGAATGAAGAAGTTACTGTCGATTCTGTTTGCCGCCATGATTGGCATGTCTCTCAGCTTTGCCACGTTCGCCCAGGACGCTCCCAAGGCCGAGACCAAGAAGGAGGAAGCCAAGAAAGTGCACAAGAAGGGCACCAAGAAGTCAAAGGCTGAAGTCGAGAAGGAAAAGAAGGCTGAGGTCGAGAAGGAAAAGAAGGCTGCCGAACCGGCCAAGTAGTTATTTGCCGGGCTCGTTACATCCGGCATTTGACTTTCGGAATGCCAGCCAAGCAGACTATAATGCTGTTTGGCTGGTATTTTTTTTGGGGGGAGGAGACTTAGCATGCTAGGACAAATTGGAGTGCCGGAACTGCTCATTATTCTGGTGATTGCCCTCCTGGTATTCGGGCCCAGCAAGCTTCCGTCACTGGGCAAGTCACTCGGCGAGGGAATTACATCATTCAAGAAGGGCTTGAGCGGTCATAGCGACGACGAGGAAAAAGGCAAAAGCGAAGATCAGAAGAGAAGCTGACCCTTGCTCCAGATTCCGCGGTTCTCAGCAGGGAATCCCATGGAGGAAGACCAAGAACCGTCCAGCAGACCTGACGCCGCCGTTCCTGTTCTAGCAGCTGACTGTTGTCCTTTTCCTGAACGAAATACACGCCTTCCTCTGCCTCCCAAACAAACCGCAGGGGTATGTCTAAATGAGGAGAGATTCAATTGACCAGATGCTGGACAACGGCATCGGCAAACTGGCTTGTGGTTGACGTACCGCCCAGATCCCGCGTCAGCACCTTACCTTCGGAGTATACGGTCTCAATAGCCTGGATAATTCGGTTGGCCTTCTCGTTCTCGCCGAGGTGGTGAATCATCAGCACCGCCGAGAGCATCATGGCGGTGGGGTTGGCCACATTCTTGCCAGCGATGCTGGGAGCACTGCCGTGAACGGCCTCAAAGATGGCACAATTGTCCCCCAGATTCGCTCCTGGAACCAAGCCTAAACCGCCGACCAAACCTGCACCCAGGTCGCTCACGATATCCCCGTAGAGGTTCTCGAGCAGCATCACGTCAAACTGTTGGGGTTCCAACACCATCTGCATGCAGGTATTGTCGACAATCAATTCTTCGTATTGGATCTCCGGATAGAGCCTGGCGATTTCTCGGACGCAATCCAGAAAGAGCCCATCGCTTAGTTTCATAATATTGGCTTTGTGAATGGCCGACACCTTCTTGCGCTCATGCCGGCGCGCATATTCGAAAGCAAACCGGGCAATCCGGGTTGAGGCTTCAGCCGTGATGATTTTCAGACTTTCCACCACACCAGGCACGACCACGTGCTCCAGGCCTGAGTAAAGGTCCTCCGTGTTCTCCCGGACTACAATGATGTCTACGTTCTCAAAGCGGGTCTTGACCCCGGGAAGGTTTTTAATTGGGCGAAAATTGGCGTAGAGGTTCAGGGCCTTTCTCAGCGTTACATTGACACTGGCAAATCCCTGTCCGATCGGCGTGGCAATGGGACCTTTGATCCCTACCCGGTTGCGCTGTAAAGAATCCAGCAACTCATCCGGCAGATACTTCCCATACTTCTTGAATGCCTCCGCCCCAGCCTGCAGGACTTCCCACTCAACTTCAATCCCTGCAGCCTGGATTACCTGGAGGGTCGCTTCAGTGACTTCCGGACCGATGCCGTCACCCGGGATCAGTGTGATTCTGTGTTTCATGGTCGAAGGCTCCATTTGGAATCAAGCCACGGATATTAGCACATTCCGGTCGGCTGCAATAACGGATAGACCCTCATCTTGCCATCCTGGCCGATTTCCCTTAAGATTCGGTTGATTCGGATATGACAACCAGGAAAAGAACGGACCCGGGTTCAGTAGTCCAGGGCCGGTCCAGATTATTAGACTTGTTTTTCCTGCCAGTTCTCTTCGCTTGGAGCGGGCTGCTAGTGGACCCCTTGACTCTGGGGGCACAGATTTCAGGCCCCTCTATTTCGCTGGAAGTCCCACTGCGAGTGGATGTGGAGCTGGTGACGTTGAGCATTAGTGTTCGTGACAGAAATCGGCAATTCATTGACAACTTGAGAAAAGAAGACTTCTCGTTGTCAGAGGATGGGATTCCGTGCCCCATCACTTACTTTGAAGCGGAGAACGCCCCTCTCTCGGTTGTCGTCCTGATGGATCTCAGCAACAGCACTAAACCTCACATTGATCACATGAAACTGGCCGCAAGCTATATCCGTGACTTATTGGATTCTCACGACCAGGCAGCAGTCGTGGTCTTTTCCAATTACCCATGGCTGTTGAGAGAGTTTTCGGCAGGTCCCGGTCTCTTGCCGATGCTGCTGGAATCAACCTTTTGGAACATCTCCGGTGCCACGAACATCTACGATTCCGTCTACCTGGCTTCCAGGAAACTCTGCGAACTCCCACCCGAGAGGCGCCGCCTCATCATCCTGATTTCGGATGGCCAAGGAAACCGAGGTGAACAGGACCGCGCACTCGGGGAATTGAAACGCTCTCGCGCCACGCTGTTGGGGATCAATATAGGAGCCAGTCCGCTCGTCAAAAGAGCCATTGGGACCTTTCGCGAACTATCGAAGGTCTCAGGAGGGAAGGTATTCCGCTTCGGGCCCGACCTGAGACAGGAACTCCAGTCGACTCTTCAACGGGTGCGGAGCGGTTACGTGGTCGGTTTTGCACCTGGCCATGCGAAACTGGGAGAGCACGTGCCCCAACTCAGCCTAGGCATCTCCCGAGAATCACCTATGGCTTCGCTCGGCCTGGTGCTGGAAGGGAGAACGAACTTTTCGACTCCCACAAACCCGGGCCCAGCTAACTAGCCCGGCGACCACCCGGACTTTGGGGCTCTGTTTCCGGGAGCGGGTAACCACCACACGTGCAGAAGCTGTGAAAAAATGCGCCGGGTCGGGGGACCCGGCCTACATAGCTCTCGCAAGACCTTTGGGATGAGTGTAGGCCGTGTGCCCTCACACGGCGACTCCCCGGAATTCAGAATTTTTTCACAGCTTCGCACTTCGTGGGAGTGGCGCAGAGAAGGAAAACTGCTCCGCGCCGCGACAACTTGACTCGCCGTTACCCAAGCCAAACTGTTGCGGAGTTCTAGCCTCGACCCGGCTTTTTTTCGATGGCGATAATCTCCATCTTGAGTCGGTTAGCCCGTCCCTGAACTTCCTTGTTGGGCTTCTCTTTGAGGATTTTCTGCGTCAGTTCTGAAAATTCCTTGCATTTCTGAAAGAACTGGTTGAAGGTCTGCGGATCGTTTAACGCCATTCGCCCAAAAAGTTTTTGGTTGTCCAACAAGGTTCGTCCCAAGGACAGCATGAATTCCGCGTGGTCCAGCGTCTTCGGTCCTGTTGCCAGTTGTCCGCGTGCTTTAGCCCGATCCTCGCCAGCGCCCACAAAATCGGTCAAGGCCAGAATCACTTTATTAGTCAGTTCTGTTTCCTCCGTCACCTTTAGCAAATCCGGGACGATCATTTTACCGCTTGCGATGTCATTCAATCCCCTGTTCACGGTCACATCCCTGGTGGGGAAGTCACAATCCAGAATATAAGGGGTATTCTCTGAGAAATTTTTCTGGAAGTAGTCGCTGTCCTCGTACACTCCCAGGGCAGCACTCTTCTGCTTCCTGTAGTAGTCAAAGGCATTTGAACGAAAGGTCCCGGCATTCTTGGTGGACTTCTCAAACCCGGATATATAAGCCTCAGCCATGCTCCTGTAACCCTCGCTGAGACCTGCCATGAGGATCATTCGCAGGATCCGCGCCCTGTCAGCGTAATCAGACTTGGCAAACTGGGATAGGATCTCGCTAGTCAGACTAATTGCTTTCTCATACTTCATTTCGGCCATTGCCTTCTTGGCCTCTGCGTAATGGTACTCGGCAGTCTCCTTGTTCACTTTGGGTTCTTGACTGCAGGCCAGGCAGGCCAGAATTAATAGGACTAAGGTGGTTACCAGAACACTACGCCTGTGGAGAAAAGACTTCATCTTCTTCGCTCCTTTCCGAGAGTTCATTCGGTTGGACTTCCTGAAATCGCGTTTCTAAGATTAGGACAGCGGAGCGCTACACAGCCCCTCATGAGGCCAGATTTGCCGTAATGGTGTCCCGAGTAATACCAAAAAGCAAGTAGTTTCTTCGTTTCAAGCAGTATAAGATTTAGGGAGAATGAATTTGGTTGAAGAAGGGGGCTGATCGTGATTTCGCATGACCCTAGAGGTTTCGATCGGGCCAAGGCACAGGCGGAAGCCTATGTCGGAGACCGGAAGAAGGCTCGTCAGCTCGTCCAGGAGGTCTTGACCAAAGCCTACCAACACCGCGGACAACTGGAAACGATCTGGAACGACTTGATGGCCCTCATTCGCATGATTCGATCCTGGGCTCGAGGCGATTTCAAGCGACTCCCCCGCAAGACGATCCTCGTGGCCATTGCGGCAGTCCTCTATTTTCTCAACCCCTTTGATTTCATCCCCGATTTTATCCCCGGGATTGGCTACCTGGACGACGCCGCTGTCCTTGCGTTCGTGCTGAACTCGATCCGTCACGATGTCGCTACATTCCTGGAATGGGAGAAGGAACAATGAAAGCAGTCGTTCTGCATGAGACCGGTGAGGCTAGAGAATTGCGATGGGAGGAGGTGTCGACGCCCAAGCCCGGGCCTGGGGAAGTGGTCGTACGCCTGCGTGCCGCGGCTCTGAATCACCGCGACATCTGGATCAGGCGGGGGCAGTACGCAGGAATCAAGTTGCCCGTGATTTTGGGTTCAGATGGGGCGGGCGAGGTGGCTGAGGTAGGCCCGGGCTGCGAGTCGTCCCTGTTGGGCAAATCAGTTTTGATCTATCCTGCTCTGAATTGGGGGCCGGATCATAGAACTTTCGGGCCGGATTTCCGAATCCTCGGGATGCCGGATAACGGAACCTATGCAGAGTTCGTTTGCATTCCGAAAGACAACATCTACCCGATCCCCACTGGCTGGTCGTTTGAGGAGGCTGCGGCCTTTCCCTTGGCGGCCCTGACGGCCTTCCGGGCCCTGGTGACGCGCGCCCGGCTGCAAAAAGGGGAGACTGTCCTGGTTACAGGAATCGGTGGCGGGGTCTCGGTGTTCGCCCTGCAAATTGCTCTGAACATGGAGACCAAAGTAGTGGTGACTTCGGGGAGCGAAGCCAAGCTGGCCCAGGCTGTACAGATGGGCGCCGCAGGTGGTGTCAATTACCGCGAGTCAGACTGGCCCAGAAAGGTCCTAGAGTGTACCGGCGTCCCCGGTCCTGACGTGGCAATTGACAGCATCGGTGGGAGCACCTTCGATCAGGTCATCGACATAGTTCGGCCGGGTGGACGTATTGTCACCTACGGCTCGACCACGGGACCCGTCCCCCAGCTCCAGGTCCGGAGAATTTTCTGGAAACAGCTTGATCTGCTCGGTTCCACGATGGAGACCCCATCGGACTTTGAGAGAGTCCTCGAGCTTTTCAGAAGGGCCGACATACACCCGGTTATCGATCAGAGTTTTGCGCTCGGGGACGCACCGGCATCCCACCTCCGGATGGAAAAAGCCGAGCAATTCGGCAAGATCGTTTTAAGGATCTATTGAATTGTGCAATTCCAGCCCGCATACCTCCGCCTCTGGTCCACCGGTGAATTGAAGGACCAGGTTGAGCTGGCCCGACAGCATCTAGGCAATTGTGACTTGTGCGCCAACCATTGCAGGGTTAACCGTTATCAAACCACGGAAGGAACTGTGTGTCGAACTGGCCCTCTGGCACGTGTTTCCAGCTATGGGAACCACTATGGCGAGGAAGAACCTCTGCGCGGTACCCGGGGATCGGGAACCATTTTCTTCGCTCGCTGCAATATGCGGTGTGTTTATTGCCAGAACTGGGAGATCAGCCAGACTGGCGTGGGGAGAGAAGTCAGCCCCGATGAACTCGCTTTCATCATGATCCAGCTTCAGGAACAAGGTTGCCACAACATCAATCTAGTTTCTCCCAGCCACGTTGTGGCCCCCATCCTGGCAGCCGTGCAAGTCGCAGCCCAAGCCGGTTTGCGGTTGCCACTGGTTTACAATACTGGAGGCTACGACAGTCTGGAAGCGTTGCATCTGCTGGACGGGGTCATTGACATCTATATGCCGGACATGAAGTACGGAGACTCTGGAGTAGCCCAGCGGTATTCCAAGGTCCAGGAGTACACTGAGGTTAATCAGACTGCAGTGAAGGAAATGCACCGGCAGGTGGGAGATCTGGTCCTCGATGAAGAGGGAATCGCCTTGAGGGGCCTGCTCATACGCCATTTGCAGTTGCCGAAGGATCTCTCAGGAACCAGCCACGTTCTGAACTTCATTGCCACTCGGATCTCCCTCCGAACCTATGTCAACCTCATGGACCAATACCACCCCTGCTATCGAGCCGCTGATTATCCTCCGCTAGATCAGCCCTTCAGCCGGGAAGAGCACTGGCGTGCGGCGGAGACTGCTCAGCAATTCGGATTGACCCGTCTCGATTAGAACGCCGTTTGGTCTCGATGACCGATCCCGTCTCGTTAAGATCACTAAGTGGATGATTTGATTTAAAGGTAACTGCGTTTTCTGAAGCCTTCAGGCCCGCGTCCCTCGTGCGTCTGACGCACCTCCATTCAGCAAACTCCAGAAATCTAGGCGGATGATAAAAGGGGGAGATTATTCAGTCATTGACTCAATTGTTGTGGAGGCATTGTCAGCGAGAGAATCGCAAAAAAAAAGGGAGCCCCATTTGCGGCGCTCCCAGGATATCTGATTGGCGGTTCCCTGCCATGGGGAACTTTACTACCAAGGGGGGAGGGTACGATGCGCTCGGCCCAGCTTTCACGTCCCTCACAATGTTTTGGGGTACTGCTCAACTTCCATTCAGGGCGACTGTGCTCTTTATAGCCTGAAAAAATCCGCGCTGTGTCACGCTAACGTAAAAAATCAGGCCCGTTTGTCAGACTTATGTAAAACTGGAGTCAGGCCTGCTCCCACTGTTCTCGAAGCAACCGGGCGGCTGCGGGTATGGTGACAGTGCGCACTCCTACTGAACCGCATTCCAGGCTGACATAGTCCTGGTAGCCAATCCATGCCAGGCCCCGGAAACCCTCGACATAGTTGTCACCATCGTCCTCTCCTGGCATGTTCCTTTTTTTGCGGCTCGCCATGTGAACGTGATGCAGATACTTCCCGCCCGAGATGAAGGCTCCCATGTCACTGGTTTCTTCCCAGGTCATGTGCCAGAAGTCCCCCATGCAACAGATCCCCGGGTTATCGACGTCTCGGCAAATGGCAGCAGCATCGGCCACCTGGCGCAGGAAGAAAGCTTCGCGGCGGTTGAGAGGTTCCAGCAGGATGCGGGTACCTGCCTTTTGGGCATGATCGCCCAACTCAGGGAGCAATCTCAAGAGAAGTTGCCGTGCGGCCTTATTGCCTAACTTGGTTTGATTGTTGAAGGCCGGAACGACTATCATGCCGGTGGAATTCAAGGCCCCGGCGGCCGTCAGGATCTCCTTTATTGAATCCACTGCCTGTTGGCGGATGGGCTCCAGCTCAGATATCAGGACACCCTTGAAGCCAGCGCAAACCGCACTGACTTTAATCTTGCGTCCGTTTAATGCCTTTTGGAATTCTTCCACGCGTTTGGACAAGCCATCTCCGCCCGGCTCAATCCCTTCGAAACCGTGTGCCTCTAAAAAGTCCAATTTCTCGGTCAGAGTCTTTCCGGGAGCCACCCCCTCCTGGCAGGAAAGTTTCAGTTGCCCCTTACGGCGAAGTCCCTGCGTCTGAGCAGCTACTTCGACCGGGCACAATATCGCACCCATGCCTGCGACAACTGTCATTCCAATGAAATTGCGACGCCTCGTATTCATAGTTTCTCCCCTCTCATGAGAGTACTTCTCACTGCATTCAGCTGGATCGAGCAGGAGATGCAAGGGAATTATGCTCAATTCTCGGCTCAGGAAGATGCTTCGAACCCCATGAGATTATGTCGCTTCCTGAAAGCCGTCTGAACAATCAACAGGGACGAAGTCCCCAGGCAGATCCAGGCGAACCAGTCTCCCCAGCGAGTATAAATGGTTTGCACGGAATCGAAGTCGAAAAAACAGCTCAGCAACACCCACTCATTTAGTTTGCTATTCTTCACGATCCTGCCCTCCGGGTC
>JBGPHY010000028.1:0-19107 GCA_041484625.1 Terriglobia bacterium
CCTCTTGATTCTTAAGCCTGATAGCTTCGAGCTTCACATCAAAATCATGTTTCACTCTACTCTCGTAATATTTCTTTACTATAAAACCGGCACCACAAAACAACAACCCCTGCGACCCCACTAAAGACAAGAACATTTCCCAATTCATGAATCCCTCCACTCTCTCAACTCACAATAACCCATCACAAGCTCTGTCAATTCATCCTGGCTTCCGCCCATGCCTTCTGGTTCATTGTGTTTTGCGAGATCATTATATTTGCTACAGTCGATCTGTATTTGAGAACGGAATAGACTTTCGTTTTTATCGTCAAAAACTTTCCTCTATGCGCGAAAATACGATTCCATGGCTTTGAGCTTGCACCGTCAAATCAGTCATCAGTGCTATGTAGTCTTTCCTTGTCTTCATAAGACAAAAACGAGCGCGAAGAATTTGGATGCTTTTTTCATCCGTTTGCGGTGTCAGTATGGTTATGCATTGCTGGAAATGTGAAACAATGGAATAAAGAGCGGGGTCAAATCTCATTATTTTCTATGAGATCAAAGAAGCGTTGCATTCACTCGGTTGGGCAGGGAGAGAAGTGACAGGACAATTATCCTCAGGCCGCTCTCCTCTATCCTCCGACTCAATTTCCGAGTTTGAGAGCCCGCAGGACCTCGTCGGTGATAGTCTGGATCAAGGCCTCGATGTCCGGGTCTTTACGAAGGCAGGTGTTCTTTTTATCCCCGCACAGGTTGGGGCAGTCCTTGGGGCAGACCGTGATCCCTCCCGGGAATTCCGGCTGGTCGCAGAGGGTACACTCCTTCATCTCGAAGCGGGGGTCGGGCAATCCCATCCTTCTCTTGATTTCCAGCAGGTCGGCTGTCTTCTTCTCCGGTATCCGGGTCACCGGGGCACCTAACTGGGAAGCCAGGATAAGAGTTCGGCAATAGTTATCCACCACTTCCATGTACCATTCCGCATGGGTCAGCGTATCCGCCCAGCAAACCACTCCGTGGTTGGCCAGGAGAATGGTGTTGTGGTTTTTGGCGTAGGGGACCACCGTTTCTGCAAAGGCTTTGGTCCCCGGGGTCTCATAGGGAGAGATGGCAACCGAACCCACGAAGACTTCCTGTTCGGGGATGATACAGGGTGCGGGTACCATTCCAGTAATGGCGTAGGCAGTGGCGTGCGGAGGGTGAGCGTGGACCACGGCTTTGGCTTGAAGAACGGCCTTGTAGATTTCCAGGTGCATTAAGATCTCGCTGGTCCTCGGCCGCTTGCCGGCCAACTGTTTTCCTTCCAAATCGACCAGGCAGAGGTCATCCAGGGTCAAGTCTCCTTTACTGCACAACGTCGGCGTGCAGATCACCAGGTTGTCGCCCATCCGGTAAGAGATGTTGCCTCCATTCCCATCCACAAACTGGCGTTGCCAGAGCTTGGAACCGACCTGGATCATTTCCTGCTTAATGGCAATGGCCTCGGGAGAATGGAAGATAGCCTCGACCCCACTGCCGCCAACCCCGGCTCCAGCCGCGTGGGTCTCACTCTCGGAAAGTGAGGATTCGCTGATCACAAGCCCCTTGCTTCTGATCAGGTCCTTGGCCGAAGGAGTCAGAACCACCCGGGGACGCAAGACAATCTCCCTGGCCCCGGAGTTAACGGCCGTCTCCAGATCTTTGCTGGTGACGACCTTGAGATCCCTTAGATCCGCCTTGTGCATAACAATTCCTTCTCCCTGCTATATCCGCAATCCATTCCGCCCGGTGTTGCCGTTCTCCCAGTTCCGGCCACATTGAACCGGGAGGCGGGCGCTACCGGGTTTGGCGAGGATGGTAGTTGACGGTATCCACAATCAAGCTGCAGTACGCATCTACCGCCGCCCTCCCTGGCCAGTAAGGGTTTGCCGCCTCACGGCCTTCGACGAAAGCAATCATCTGTCCTTCGCCGGGCGCCAGGTGATCGGCGACGATCAACTGCTTGCCACCCCCCGCACCGTTGTGGGCCGCCAGATTCTCGGCAGTGACCGGCTCGACGATCAAAAAGCGAGTCCCGACCAGGTGAGGATCCAGCCGGTTCAAGACCACTCTACCTTTCACAATTCCTAGTCGCATACGCTCTCGCAGGCGAAAGAGGTCAAGCGATAAGCGAGAGGGCCATTCGAGTCAGACAGTCTTTCCCGGCCAAGTCTCTCCCACTGGTCACCCCCTCCCGGCCATACTATGGTTTTGTTTTTCCCTTTTCGACTCCCGCCTCCACGTCGTATCCGCCCTTCACATGGTCGACAATACCCACGACTACCATGCGGCTGGGCGTGGCATTGTCATTTGCCAGCCTGCGCGCCAGTTCTCCGTCGCTGCTGACGATTACCCGGGTGCCAATTCCCGCTCCCAGCGTGTCCAGCACGACGATCGGCTCGCCGACTTCCCCTCCATCCGTCTCCAGCCTCTGGCCGATCATCAGGCGAAAGCCCTGCAGGCTCTGGTGTTTCACAGTCGAGGTGATCGATCCGTCAATTCGCGCTATAAACATATCTAAACCATATGCAATGCCCCGCCGCCCAAGGTCAACTGCCTCTGCCGCAAAAAGGTTAGCGGGGTAGTGACTCCTTCCCCCGTGGGTGTGGCGATACTGTAACTCAGGTATCCCGGCCCGTTGGCGCCCAGGCTGGCCGTACAAGGCGCATTGACTACAAATAATGTAGTGTTTACGGCCTTCGCCATTTTCGTGATGTTGGCCAGATTCTGGGAGTGCATAATGGCTGTGTGCCGGTACCCGTGCTCGGCCTTGACTGCGGCCCGAATGGCTTCATCGACCGAGCTTACCCTCACCACAGGCACAAACGGCATCATCTGTTCCTCGTAGACGAAGGGATGATCTTCCTGGGTCTCGCCAAAGAGCAGCCCAGTCTCGGGCGGGACACGAAGGCCCACCAATTCGGCTAGAACGGAAGCGTCTCTGCCCACGTATTCCCGCTTGACATGAGCCTGGGCGCAACCCAAGCCTTTACTCTGGTCAAAAGAGAAGACCGTCTGGGTTAGCTTCTCAACCTGGGCCGAGTTTAGCTGGACGGCGCCAGCCCGCTTCATGGCGGAATTAAAGGCCTCCGCCACACTCGCCACCACGAAGATCTCTTTCTCTCCAATACAAAGCAGGTTGTTGTCAAAGCCTCCGCCTTCAATGATCGAGCGCGCGGCGTTGTCGAAATCGGCGGTTTCATCCACCACCACCGGCGGATTCCCGGGGCCCGCTGCAATGACCCGCTTACCCGCCTGCATGGCTGCTTTCACAACGGCCGGGCCGCCGGTGACGCAAATCAATTCCACTTCCGGGTGGTTGAAAAGGGCATTGGCTGTCTCAATCGAAGGGGATTCGACGGTACAGATCACGTCCCGGACTCCGAACCGCCGCTCAATCTCCCGATTGAAGACTTGCAGGGCGTGAAGCGCACACTTGGCCGCCGCTGGATGAGGACTGAACACTGCAGTATTGCCACCGGCGATGACGTTAATGGCGTTGCTGGCCATCGTCGGGACAGAATGCGTGGCCGGTAACACCATGCCGATCACTCCGAACGGGGCGTACTCGATAATCGCGACGCCGCTGGCATCGCTGCGCGCCTCCGTCTTGAGGGCTTCCACGCCGAGGACATTGCGAATGACTTTGAGTTTTTCGATCTTGTGATCCAGCCGGCCGATGCGGGTTTCCTCCATTTCCAGCCGCGCCCATTCCCCGGCCTTTTCGTCGCAGAGCTGGCGGATGACTTCGATTACCTTGCCGCGGTCCCCCAGCGTCATCCCTGCCAGATGTCGCTGTGCCGCGGCAGCCGTCTTAACGGCCTCATCCATGGTGGCGAAGACTCCATCGCCTCCTCGAACCGTTGGCCTGACAGGTGGAGGCGAAGCTAGATGCGGCTGCAGCCTCTGGAGTACCTCCTGCACAATGGCAGCGATCATGGGGTCTTGTGTCTGCATTTCTGGTTTACCACCTTCTTTTCTGAAACCTGAACAGGAACGCCCGAGGCTCCCGAGACTCTGGCGCGGTCGAAGGCCGCGTCCTTCTTCTCGACTCATTAACTTGGAAACCGGCATCGCTGCCCACAAAGGTGCAGTAAAAACTCTTCATGGCTTCTTTAGGCGCCTTCCCCCGACCTCCACCGTATCCACAATCCCGATAATCACGGCATCGACCGGGCAATTCTTCGTGGAGTCTGTCAGGCGCGCTGAACTTCCCTGTGTGAACATCACCAGCTCGTCTTCACCGGCACCCACACTGTCGACCGCAACGATGGAACTGCCGGCGGGGGTGAGTTCGCCATCTTTGGTAATGTAAGGCTGGACCAGCAGCAGCTTCATCCCCTGGAAGCCTTCGTTCTTCTGGGTGGAGACCACGTTACCAATCACTTTGGCCAGGAACATGTTTACCCGATGCCTCCGAGAATCCTTTCACTAGGGCAGAACAATAGGCAGGTCATCATGGGGCCGCGGGATGACCTGGGTGCTGACCACTTCACCGATCGACCTTGCAGCCACGACGCCAGCGTCCACGGCCGCTTTGACCGCAGCTACATCGCCGGTAACAAAACTGGTGCACAAGCCGCTGCCGACTTTCTTCCACCCTTTGAAGGACACGTTGGCAGCCTTCAACATGGCGTCAGTCGCGTGGACCAGCGCCACCAGTCCCCGCGTTTCAATCATCCCAATTGCCATTTGTGCCATTCTATTCTCCTTAAGATTCAAATATGCCTGAACCTGCTTATCCCGTGCGACTCACCAGTTCCGCCGCCGCGCGCGCCACGATCCACTCTTCATTGGCGGGGATGACCCAGACCGCCACTGACGAACGCTCTGCGGAGATGCGACTCTCTGCTGAAACTGCCGCATTCCGGGAATCGTCCAGGTGGACTCCGAAATTTTCCAGACCCCTGCAGACGCCGGCGCGAATCGCCGGATCGTTCTCCCCAATTCCTCCCGAGAACGTCAAAATATCCAGGCCACCCAGTTCCAGCAAAAAAGCCCCCAGGTAGCGGCGGACCTGGTACACAAAGACATCCAGGGCCAGGCGGGCCCGAGCATTGCCTGTGGCCGCGGCCGCCGAAAGATCTCGCACATCCCCGCTTAAGCCGCTGATTCCCGCCAGTCCTGAATGGCCGGCCAGAACGCCGGCCATATCATCGACGCTGCGCCCGGTTTTCTTCATCATATAGAAAACGGCAAATACATCCACATCGCCTGCCCGGTTGTTTTGAGGGAGGCCGGACTGAGGAGACATCCCGAAGCTGCAGTCCAAAGCCACACCGTTTCGAACAGCCGCCAGACTGGAACTGCCTCCCAAATGGCAGGACACATGCCTGAGGTTGGCGCGGGGGCAAAGCACCAACGCCCGCTCAGCGGAAAAACGGTGGCTGGCCCCGTGAAAACCGTAGCGGCGAACCTGGTGTTCCTCTCTCCAACTGAACGGGAGAGCATAGGTGGTAGCGGCCTCCGGCACCTGCTCAAAGAATGCCGTTTCCAACAGCGCCACCAGGGGAACCTCCGGAACGGTTGCGGCAAAGGCACGCATGGCGGCGATGTAGGGAGGATTGTGAGCCGGCGCAAGGAAGGAGTATTCCTCCATGGCCTTTAATACCTTTTCGTTAACCCTCTGGGCGCCGGTCAGCAGCCCCGCATGCACGGCCTTAAAACCCACAGCCGCCAGGTCTTTCAGCCGGGCCAGCGCTTTTCCCTCTCCCACTAGGGAGGCCAGGCAGCGGTCAATGGCAGCGGCGTAGCTGGGGCAGTCTCCCCCGGGTCGGCCGATCCGCTCGACACGGCCACCACCAAGAACTCTGCCCTCCGGAAGTTCCAGCAGGCTGTACTTGAACGAAGTACTCCCGATGTTAGCGACCAGGATCTTCACGGACCGTCACTCCATGGGATGAAGCTCGCAGCCGGTCTTCAGCCACCCGCTGAAAATCGGCGGCGAGCTACTTCAAATAGGCTTCTTCTACGCCTTCGTGTGGACGCGGAATCACATGGGCTGCCACTAGCTCGCCGATGGCCTTAGCTGCTGCCGCACCGGCATCCACGGCGGCTCGGACACTGCCCACATCACCGCGCACGATGGTGGTGACATAGCCGCCGCCAATCTGTACCATCTTGATCAACTGCACATTGGCGGCCTTGCACATGGCGTCACTGGCATCCACCAGGCCCACCAACCCCTTGGTTTCAATCAAACCCAGTGCTTGCTGGATCATTCCGGTTTCCTCATTCTTGCGGTTGGCCATTTTCTTAGGACGCTCCTTTCTCACCGCCAGCCGCCTTCTGGGGCGCCGTAAAGGCCACCAATTCCTCGTGCGGTCGGGGAATCACTTGCACACTCAAGACTTCACCCAGGCGCGCGGCGGCCGAGGCCCCTGCGTCGGTAGCAGCCTTGACTGCAGCCACGTCTCCTTCGATGAACACCGTTACTAGCCCGGAGCCGATGGGTTCCCAGCGGGCGAAGGTCACATTGGCGGCCTTTAGGGCGGCGTCAGTGGCTTCAATGAGGCCCACCAGTCCCCGGGTTTCAATCATTCCTAGTGCTTGCTTCATAGGGTTACTCTCCTGACTCGAAACTGACTATGAATTTATACACCTGCCTTCATCAACTCGACTTTCTGAGAGAGATGCAAACCGCAGGCATTGGCCTCGTCGGTGTCCAGATGGACCTCCAGCTTGAAGGCCGGATCCACACGCACCATAAGCCGGTCAAAAGTGACACCTGCGGGACCGCCAATTTGCAGCCTCATGACATCCTTGTGGCGGACCCCGTAATACTCCGCGTCCCGAGGCGTCATGTGGACGTGCGGCGCGGCACGGATCACCCCTTCCTTCAAATGCACCATGCCAACCGGACCCATCACGTAACCGCCGGGTGTTCCGGCAATGTCCCCCGAGAGCCGAAGGGGCAAGTCCTCAATGCCCAGGGTGATACCATCCGTGTAGGCCAGCTCAATCTGCGACTGCTTCCGAACCGGCCCCAGAATGCGCAAATTCGATATCAGCCGACTGCGGGGCCCGATGAGGGTGACGGTTTCCTGAGCCGCAAACTGGCCCTCCTGGTAAAGCGGCCTCATGGGGGTAAGCGGGTGGCCGAGTCCAAAAAGAGTCTCGAGGTCGGCCTGGCTGACATGCATGTGTCGGGCCGAGGCGTTTACCACCAGCCGGGAGGGGGGATCCTGGGAGTCTTTGGGGCAGGGGGCTCTCCGCCGCATCACCACTTCCCGGACCACCTGTTCGATCAGAGCGCGGTCAATTGTCTGAGGCATGGACCACATCCGTTTGACGAATGGTGAATCGTCCTGAAGAGATTAATCGACAATTCAGTCAAAATCAATCATAAAAATTCAGGACTTGTCAAAATTCTTCATCCTATGTTAGACTCGCGGTATGCGGGCCATTGAGCGGCAGCTGAAAATCCAGCAACTGTTTAACGCCGGGGTGTTCATAGATGCTGAGAATCTCTGCCGCCGGTTGCGGACCTCGGAATCCACGGTGCGACGGGACCTCATCGCCCTGGAAAAGCAGGGGTTCTTGCGGCGCGTTCACGGCGGGGCGATTGCGGTCGAAGCTCGCGAAGAACCCCTCGATTTCGACTGGTCTAGCCGCCGCAACCCTGAAGAGAAGGAACGGATTGGAAAAGCGGTTGCCGGGTTGGTGGAGGACGGCCAGACCGTGATCCTGGACGGAGGATCCACCGTCGCCGCGGTGGCGCGCAACTTGCAAGGCCGCTCCTTGCAGATTATCACCAATTCCATTCCGATTGCCGAGATCTTCTACGATTCCAAGTGTGCCGAAGTGACCCTGACTGGCGGCTTTCTCTATCCCCGCCTGGGCGTCCTCCTGGGCCCGTTCTGTGAACAAATGCTGGAACAGGTGGCGGCCGATATGCTGATCATGGGGATAGGCGGGATCACAGAAAACGGCCTCAGCAACTCCAACACTCTCATTGTCGGGTCCGAACGAAAGATGATCGAAGTTTCCCGCAAAGTCATCGTGGTAGCGGACCACAGCAAGTTCGGACGCTCTGCCATGGTGCACCTGGCGCCATTGGACAAGGTGGACCTGGTCGTCTCCGATCAGGCCTTGAACACCAGATTCCAACAACTCCTGGAGCGCCACCACGTCGATTTCGTGTTGGCCTGAACTCCAACCCTGCTAGATGAACTCATTGAAGAGTTCTCGTCTGGGGCGCGGGATCACTATCCGACTGACCAGCATCCCTTCGTCGGCGGCCACCGCGGAGCCCGCTGTCACAGCGGCCTCCACGCTGGAGACGTCGCCGGTAAACAGGACGAATCCTTTTCCCCCGATCGCCATGGCCAGGTGGATGCGGAACAAGGTGACATGGGCACTCTTGGCGGCCGCATCGGCCACATCAATAACACTGGTAGCCGAAAACGTCTCGATGATCCCCAGAGCTTGACACTCTTCCGGCTTCAGGTCCACCGCCATGGAAATGGCGGGAAACACTGACGGATGAACTCGAGGAATGACGCGTTGTTCGATGAGCGCACCTTCCGCCAGAGGCGCCCCGGCGGAGACGCTGGCCTCGACCGAAGCCACATCGCCCGCAACCACGACCAGGTATTTCCCTGAGCAGATGGTTCGGGCCAACAGCAATTCCACGGCCGCAGCCTTCAGCATGGCGTCTTTCACCTGGTAACCTATTCCAATACTGGTCAATTCCATCAATCCAATGGTATCAATTTGAGCCATGGGGATAACCTATCGTTCCTCGTCTGGAAGCCTGCACCGTTTTGAGCGAACGGATTCACGTTTTCGGCCAGTCGCACGCTGCGAGTGGTGGGGCTCGAAGTTCACAAGCCACGGGCAACTGCCCACGGACTACTGACAAGCCTTTGTTAGGCCTCAATGACAATCGTGTCCTCGACGGACTGAACTCTGCCGTCAATACTGGCGTGAATGTTAGCCCCCAGTTTTCCTTCCGGTGGAGCGGCCACCAGGTCACCGGTTCGCACTTTTTGCCCGAGACGGACCACCGGTATAGCAGGGCTGCCCACATGCTGACGCAAGGGGAGAACCACCCGGCCTGGTCTGAGAGGGACATCCGTCAACGGACCCACGTTACGGAAACTCATCAGTCCCAGTTTGGCCATCAAGCGTCGAATCGGAACACGACGCTCGCGGAAGAGCGGATGGGGGCGAATCTCTTCCGGCTTACCTGTCCATCCCAGCCCTTGCTGGCGGGCCGCTGGTTTATCGTGCACGCAGGCGTCTTTGGGATCAAGGTCCTCAGGACAGGCGATCAGGCTGCAGATGTTGCATTCACAGCAGTACAGGCTCCCGGCGATAAGATGGTCCTTCTGTGGAGTAAATCCCAGGGCGCGCATATTCTTGTGCGGTTCGATGGGATGGCCCAGCAGGTGGCGGGGGCACATCTCCGTACAGAAGCTGCACTGGTCACAGGCCGACTTGCCGATGCGGTCGGCGTGCGCCCACGGTCTACGATAACGCATAATCACCATGTGTTCACGGGGAAGGACGATCAGACCGCCGGTGGTCTTAGTGATCGGTTCGTCCAGGCTGGTTGCCAGCCGGCCCATCATGGTTCCCCCCATTAGAACATCGCACTGCGGAACTGTCGCCCCGCCGGCCGCGGTGATGCATTCTCCGACAGACAGGCCCACCGGGACACGCAGAGTCACAGGATTCCGGACAGCCCCCCCCACCGTCAGGAATTTGTGGGTTACGGGACGTCCGACGCCCATATTGATGAGTGTCTCCACATTGCTCACCACCGACCCGACATCCAGCGGTAGTCGACCGGGAGGAATCACTCGTCCGGTCGCGTCGTAGACCAGGACAAACTCATCGCCTGCAGGATACGTATCCGTCAGCGGCAGAATCTCCATGTCGTTGGGCAACTGCGGCTGGAGAGCCTGGATGACGTCTTCATACTTCCCCTTGATTCCGATGATGGCCTTGCGTGCCCCAACACGCTCCATCCCGATTCTCAGTCCCTTCAGCATCTCCGGGGAATAGTGCAGGAGCAGTTCTTTGTCTTTGTGCAGAAGAGGTTCACACTCGGCGGCGTTGACCAGGAAGGTTTCCGCCTTTGAATTCATCTTCACTGCGGTAGGGAAACCTGCGCCCCCGGCTCCTACCACTCCACACTCGGCAATGGGATCGCTCAACTCTTTTTCCCTCGTCTTTTCCCCGTGATTGGAATCACCGGCCGCAGCACCTTCGCAGAGGCTATACGATACCATCGAAGTCCCTCCCTGCCAAGAACTGTGGAAGAATTTCCGTGGACCAACTATAGTTTCTTTCCCTGATTCGGATCTACGGCACACCAGGAGAGGGGAACAGGGGGAACTCCTCGCTTTCGAGGTTGACATTCAAGTCACGCATTGACTTGAAATTGCGCCTGATTGGGATGGCTTGGAAGGTGGGGTAAAGAACGCGACTAGGGGGTTTTCACGCAACCGGACAGATGCCTGTGATAGGGTCTCTTTCGGGCGGAACTGACGATTTATTCAACAGCGACGTTGCGGAATTAAGGCGACTTTGTTCTGACTCAATTGAGCCGGCCGCTCTTGCTGTTCAAATTCACAAAAGCGATCATCGCTTTTGCCTTCTGCTTGTCGAAAGGGGCAATTCCCTTGTTTTCAGGAGGGGGGGGAGGATCAGGGGCCTTCGACTTAAGGGTGAGCAACCTTTCCAGCGCCACTTCCGCCTGGTTCAACCTCTGGGTAATCTCATTTAAGGCATTAGAGTAAGCATTGAGGCTGAGTTGGATCTTATCGAGGGACTTCAGACCATCTTCGCGGCAGGCTTCGATCAGAACCTGACGATGGTAAGTCTCCCTTAACTTCCCTGCCAATACTTCCATCTGCTCGGGGCCCAACGGAAAACCATCCAGTTTCTCAATCAGGCGAGTGACCTTGTGCTTGAAATCCGGCGAAAGCTTGTATTGAGTGTTCAGCCGATCCACCAAGTCCCGTAGCGGGTTTTCCTTATTCATGGGTTCCCTCGGTCCATCAATGGCATAAGGTTTGGTTCAATCCCAAGTCCTGTACTCAAGGTTCTTGTGACGTCGGGCAGCCTGCAGCCCGGCGTCATTGACACCTTCGCAAATCGCAATCTGGAGGCCAAAATTCACACCAGGTTCCTCCGCTTTCAATGAAAACTAATATTACAATAACTTCATTTTTTCGAATCGATTAGGTTTGAGATTTCCCGGCCTGTTTCCTGGAGGCTTGAGCCCTTGTGGAAAAAAACTCCACATAATGGCAGGGTTACGACCGAATGGTGGAACTGGCAGAGTTCTTGCTCAATATCTAACGACGATGAGTGTTCGGGGTGATCTGAACAGCGGACGAGAAGCAGTTGACTCCGAGAATGGGCGGCCAATAATTGATCTGGCCTTGCTAATATCCTCTTTATAATACCCACGGTTCCTCTCGCCTTTGAATCCCCTTCGTCGATTCTAACTGGAAGGAAACGGCTTTCATTCAATGACATACAACGAATCCAGGGGGTACGGTTCGTGCTACCTTTTTGGACGGTGCCAGACTGCAGTGCATGGAGACTTCAGGTCCTCTACTCTCATGGCCGGACCGGGTTCTTCCGATTGAATGAAAAAGACTCCGGGCAGAACCGGATGCCGGAGCCAGCGGGGTAAAAGGATGGGGAACCACACCGCCCCGCCCCTTAAGACTTTCTGATGGAGTTCAACCTCGTGCTTCTGCGTGAAATTGTCCAAATGGTTGAGGGTTCGTATCTGACCCAGGAGGCCAAATTAGATCTGGCTATCCCCTTTGCGGCAGCCTCTGACTTGATGAGTGACGTCCTGGCTTATTCCAGGCCTCACTGCCTCCTCCTGACGGGATTGGCCAATTCTCATGTCATCCACACGGCGGAAATGGCTGACATCGCGGCCATCGTGTTTGTGCGAGGGAAGGTTCCGCTCGCCGAAGTCGTGGAAATGGCGGAAGAGAAAGGTATCCCACTGATCACTTCGCCGCTCTCGATGTACGAAATGTGCGGCCGGTTGTTTCAAGCCGGCCTGACGGGTTGCGGCATGCAGTCCAAAGCCTAACATTCTGTGGGGGGGGCCTTGTCGTCGCTAACGGAAGTCACCCGCATCCAGGAACTCATCTATGAGCTGGCGATCAATCGCGTGATGACGAAAGCCGTGATTTCTGTTTCCCCTGACACCACCGTTTGGCAACTGAAAGAAATCCTGCGGCTGAATCGGATCTCTGGAACGCCCGTCGTTGAAGACGGCCGGTTGGTGGGAATCATCTCTATTGAGGATCTGATCAAGTCCCTGGAGCAGGGAGATACGCAGGTCCACGTCCGGGAAAAGATGACCACGCGGTTGGTGACCGTGCATGCAGAGGAATCTGTCATCGAGGCGGTCAAGAAATTCGCCCGATATCAGGTAAGGCGCCTCCCCGTGATCAACGACAAAGGAGAACTCATTGGCATTCTGACCAACGGAGACATCACCCGGGGAGTTCTGGAAGCCATTGGAGTCAACGGCCCGTCGGATGACAGGCGCCTCAGCAAGAAGCAAATCTTCGAACAAATCCTCTCCGATCAAACTTCTGTGATGCTCCGCTATGTCGTCAAGGCCCAGGACTTCAAAGGGGGAGGGCACGCCTCGAGCCGCCTCAAATTGACCCTGGACCGGATGGGTGTATCCCGCCAAGTACTTCGCAGGCTGGCCATAGCTACTTACGAAGCCGAGATGAACTTGATCATCCACACCCAGCGAGGCGGAGAACTGATAGCGACCGTCCAGCCGGAAAAGATCGAAGTCGTGGCGGTGGACTCCGGTCCGGGGATACCGGACATTGAACAGGCCATGACGCCGGGTTACTCGACGGCTCCGCACTGGATTCATGAACTGGGGTTCGGCGCAGGTATGGGGCTGGTCAATATCAAGAAATGTGCCGATGAAATGAAACTGGAGTCGGAGTTGGGAATCGGAACGCGATTGAGTTTTGCCATTTATCCGCGGCTGCACACACCGGAGGCCGTGCACGCCGAGCAGGGAGGGCATAAGTCCGCATGATCCATCTCAAAGACGTGATTCAGGAGCTGAAGCTGGAAGTTGTCGCAAGTGCCTCCCACAATCCCCCGGTTCGTGCCGGTTATGCCTCCGATTTGCTGAGTTGCGTGATGGGGCGGGCTGGACCACAGTATCTCTGGGTGACCCTGCAATCCCACGTCAACGTGGTGGCGGTGGCCAGCCTGCTCGGACTGGCTGGCGTCATAATCACGGAAGGCAAGCGCCCTGACACAGCGGTAATAGAACGAGCCGAAGAGGAAGGGGTAGCCCTGATGTTGACGTCGCGGACCACCTTTGCCGTCGTGGCAGAGTTGTCAGCGCTGGGTGTGCGGGGCGAGGTTGGAACACAATGAAGGGCGAAAGGGACCATGTTGCGAGCCTTGACGGCCGATCTCCACGTGCACACCGTGCTCTCCCCTTGTGCCGAGGTGGAAATGACACCCCCGCTGATCGTCCGGCGTTCCCTTCAGTTGGGGCTGGGATTGATTGCGGTCACCGATCACAATGCCAGTTGGAATGCAGAGGCGGTCATGCAGGCCGCCTTGGGGTCCGGTCTGTGCGTACTGCCGGGCATGGAACTGCAAACCCGGGAAGAAGTGCACTTGTTGTGTTTGTTCGACTCGCTGGATCGTTGCTGCCAGTGGCAGACGGAAGTCTGGTCGTTGCTTCCCGACTTGGTCAATCGCGAGGAAGTATTTGGGCCCCAGTTCGTCGTCGACGCGACAGGAGACTGGATTCGCACCGAACCTCGCCTGCTTGCCGCCTCGGTAGACATTCCGCTCGAGGCCGCGACCGGTCGGGTTCATCAACTGGGTGGGCTGGCCATCCCCTCTCATGTCGACCGGCCGTCGTTCAGTCTCCTAGCGAATCTGGGTTTTGTCCCGGACGACTTGGAGGTCGACGCCATGGAAGTGACTTCCCGGTTCGTCCCAGGGGCAGACCCTGTCCTGGGGGAAGCCTTACAGGGCTGGCCGTTGCTGGTCAATGGAGATGCCCATCGGCTGGCGGACCTGCAGGCCCGGACTACCTTTATCATCGAAGAACCCGTGGTTCCCGAGTTACTGCTGGCTCTGAAAGGAGAGAGAGGCCGGCAGGTGGCAGTGACGTGGAGTTAAGCGATTGCAAAACAATACTGTGAATGACTTTGACACCGCCACGAAGCGCTCTGTTGAATAACGCTCGTGTGCAGGCTCTTCTCCGCGCCGAAAGAACCATCCCTGGGGTGGAGAGACAGTTGACCAAGGAGACATACCCCATGAGTCAGTGTGAATCAAATAATCTGGATTTGGCCCCGTTGGACAAGCTGATTGATCAGTATGCCGCCGCCAAGGGAGCGTTGATCCCCATCCTGCAAAGGGCGCAGGAGCTCTATGGGTATCTGCCCTGCAAGGTACTCAAGCACATTGCCGAACGGAACTGCATCCCGCTCAATGAGGTTCACGGAGTGGTCACCTTCTATTCCCAGTTCTACCTGGAACGCCGAGGCAAGAATGTGGTCCGACAGTGCGACGGCACAGCCTGTCACATCCGCGGCGCCTCCAAGATTATGGACACGGTGGAGCGGGAACTGGGTATCAAGGTCGGAGAAACGACCCCCGGGCACAAGTACACCTACGAGGTCGTCTACTGCTTGGGGTCCTGTGGATTGGCCCCGGTGGCAGTGATCAACGACAAGTTCTACGGGCGGTTGGAACCCAGTGAATTTGTTCTGACCCTGAAGGGGTTGAAGTAACGGTGCTGGAGCTTTCGTTGCACGTGCTGGATGCCATGCAGAATTCGGTGGAGGCGGGCGCCAGTCGCCTGGACCTGCGCATTGAAGAGGACTTGGAGCAGGACCGGATGATGATTGAATTGACAGACGACGGGCGCGGGATGGATCGGGGGCTGAAGGAAAAAGTGATGGATCCGTTTGTGACTACCCGCAAGACGCGTCATATCGGCTTGGGCCTGCCTCTGTTTGCCGCAGCCGCGCGGCGTTGCAGGGGTGATCTCAAGATCGATTCGGAGCAGGGAAAAGGGACCCGGCTCGTGGCCTGGTTTCAGCACAGCCATTGGGACCGGGCTCCCTTGGGCGATATGCCCTCCGCACTGCTGGCGATCCTCTTGTCAGGTCGCCCGATTGACATCCTCTATACGCACCGGGTAGGTAACCGCGAATTCTGCTTCGACAGTGCTGAAGTCCGGGGCGAACTCGGAGAAGTTCCACTCTCTTCACCCCGGGTCCGATCCTGGATTCTGGCGTCCTTGCAGGAGGGGGAGCGCGGTCTGATGGGCTTCGGGGCCGACCACGGAACGTGAATCCCTGAAAGTGAAAGTGCATCCCGGGAACTCGAGGAGGAGAAGAAATGCTGAAGCTGAAAAATGTCGAAGAATTGAAGAAACTGCGGGACGACGTACAACGGGCTTTTCAGGTGCGCACCCAAACCAGCACCCGCATCATTATTGGCATGGGGACTTGCGGGATTGCGGCCGGTGCGCGTGAAATCATGCACGCCATCCTGAAAGAACTGGAGCAAAGGAAGATTGAAGCCAATGTCGAGACCACTTCCTGCATCGGTATGTGTGTGAAGGAACCCCTGGTCGATATCGAACAAGGTGGGATGACCCGCGTGACATACGGCAACATAAAGGTGGACATGGTGCCGCGATTGATCGAGGAGCACCTGGTTAAAGGTAAGATCGTCCAGGAATGGGTGATTGGCCGCCTGGGAGCGGAAGGAGTCATTTAGGATTTAGGTGTTGATTTTGGATCTTGGATTCTGGATACCAAAGTCCGGGCATTTGTTCTTCTATTCTTCATCAATGCGATTCATTGGGAATTGGGAAAACGATCTTGGAGAATGTCGTGGGCCCTCGGCAGAAGATCGATCATTCTTGGCCAGCGACGGCGATTGGCTGACATTACGGGTTGGCGCCCAGGAAGAGGGGGATCTGCAAACGATGAGAGTTGCTAATCCAAAGTCGAAAATCCAAAACCCCGGTTAAGGAGGAACCGTCATGGCTGAGCAATTTTACCGCGCCAACATTTTAGTCTGTGGCGTGGCAGGTTGCGCTGCATCAGGCTCATTAGAAGTTCTCAAGGCGCTGGAAACGGAAATTCAGCGGCGTGGTTTGCAGAAGGAAATCAACGTCATCCAGAGCGGGTGTCGCGGGTTTTGTGCCATCGGACCGATTCTGACGATTTATCCAGAAGGGATTTTTTACTGCCAGATGACCCCGGCCGATGTCCCTTTGATCGTGGAGGAAACACTCATCAAGGGGCGGATCGTCGAGCGTCTCCTCTACAAGGAACCCAAGGAACAGAAAGCCCTGCCGCGCTACAAGGACATCCCCTTTTACAACAAACAGACGCACCATGCCCTGGGTAATTGCGGCATGATCGATCCCGAGCGTATCCACGAGTACATTGCCCAGGAGGGTTACGCAGCTTTGGCCAAGGCTTTGACTGAGATGACGCCCCAACAGGTGATCGACGAAGTCAAACGCTCCGGGTTGCGAGGGGCTGGCGGCGGCGGGTTCCCGGCAGGAGTCAAGTGGGAGTTTGCTGCTCGGGCCTCCAGTCCGATTAAATATGTCATCTGCAACGCGGATGAAGGGGATCCAGGTGCTTTCATGGATCGATCGATCCTGGAAGGCGATCCCCATAGTATCTTGGAAGGGATGCTGATTTGCGGCTACGCCATTGGCGCCCAGGAAGGTTATGTTTACTGCCGGGCCGAATACCCCCAGGCCATCCAGCGGTTGAAGATTGCCATCGACCAGGCCACCGCCTATGGGTTGCTGGGGGAACGCGTCCTGGGCACGGACTTCTCCTTCCAGATTCACCTCAAAGAAGGGGCTGGGGCCTTTGTCTGCGGCGAAGAAACCGCACTGATTGCCTCCATTGAAGGGAAGCGAGGTGAACCGCGCCCCAAGCCTCCCTACACCGCCGTATCCGGGCTATGGGGCAGGCCCAGCAACGTCAACAACGTCAAGACCCTGGCCAATGTCCGCCAGATCATCCTCCATGGGGCCGACTGGTTTCGGCAGATCGGCACCAAAACCAGCCCTGGGACGGCCATTTTTGCCCTGACAGGAAAAGTCAAGAATACCGGCTTGGTCGAGATGCCCATGGGCACCACCCTGGGTGAATTGATCTTCGACATCGGAGGAGGAATCCCCGGAGGAAAGAAGTTCAAAGCAGTCCAGACCGGGGGGCCGCTGGGGGGGTGTCTGCCGGCCGATCTTCTCAACGTGCAGGTCGACTTTGATTCCCTGCGGGCTGCTGGTGCCATCATGGGTTCAGGCGGCATGATCGTGGTCGACGAAGACACTTGCATGGTCGAATTCTCGAAGTTCTTCCTGACCTTTGCCCAGGCCGAGTCCTGCGGCAAGTGCGTGCCTTGCCGCGTCGGCGGGAAACGGATGCTGGAAGTCCTGACACGGATTTCTGAAGGACGGGGGAGACTGGAAGACCTCGACACCCTTCGGAAGATTGGCAAAGGCATGCAGGAGGGGGCCCTTTGCGGCTTAGGCCAGTTGACTCCGGGGCCGGTGCTTTCAGCCCTGCGTTACTTTGAAGACGAGTTTAAGACTCATATTTTGGAGCATCGGTGTCCGACGGGTGGGTGCAAGGTCCTGACGCGTGCCCGTTGCATCAATGCCTGTCCCGCCGAGGTCGATGTCCCCGCCTTTGTGGCGTTGATTGCGCAGAAACGTTATGCCGAGGCCCTGGAGATTCATCGCAAACAGAACCCCTTCGCCATGATCTGTGGGCGGGTTTGCCCAGCCTTCTGCGAAGAAAAGTGTCGCCGTGCCGATATTGGAGAGGCTCTGGCGGTCCGTCACGTCAAGCGATTTATGGCGGACCATGAACGCCACCATCCCTGGACTCCGGCCCGAATGGAAAGTCTGAAAAGCCAAAAAGTGGCCATCATTGGGGCGGGTCCGGCCGGCCTGACCGCCGCCTTGCGACTGGCCCAAGCGGGTTATCCCGTCACCGTCTTTGAGAAACTGCCGGTGCCCGGAGGCATGATGGCAGTTGGAATCCCCGAGTATCGTCTGCCCCGGGACATCCTGCGGGTCGAGATTGAGAACATTCTGCGAGCCGGGGTCGACTTGAAAATCAACATGGCCCTGGGCAAGGACTTCACGGTAGATGAACTGTTGGACAAGGAAGGGTTCAGCGCGGTGATCCTGGCGATTGGCGCCCACAAGAGCCATCGCATGGGTCTGCCGGGCGAAGATCTTCCCGGAGTCCTGCACGGGACGGCTTTCCTCAAAGATGTGGCTCTGGGTCACCCGCCCAATTTCGGAGGCAAGCGTGTGGCGGTGGTGGGAGGAGGCGCCGTGGCCATCGATGCGGCTCGCATGGCCTGGCGGTTTGGAGCCTCTAAAGTGCATTTGATCTACCGCCGAAGTCGGGAAGACATGCCGGCTTGGGGCGATGAAGTCCATCAGGCAGCGGTGGAAGGCATCCAATTCCACTTCCTGACCAATCCGATCCGGGTCTTGGACACGGACCGTGTGACCGGCATTGAATGCCAGGCCCAGAAGCTGGGAGACTTCGATCGGAGTGCCCGCCGCCGTCCGGTCCCGATCAAAGGGTCAGAGTTTGTCCTCGATATTGATGTTCTGATCCTTGCCATTGGTGAAGCCCCGGATGTGGAATGCCTGAGCGGCAGCCACGGGATCAGTGTCAATCAGGACGGAACCGTGACGGTTAGTGAGGATCTGGCAACCTCCTCCCCCGGTGTGTTTGCCGCCGGAGACGCGGTGCTGGGCCCAGCCACGGTGGTCACGGCTGTTGCCCAAGGGAACAAAGTGGCCGTGGCTGTGGATGCTTATCTGAAGGGGCATCGAGTGGAAACGCCGCGCTTTATCACGGGCTATCACGAAATTCCCCAGCTGTTTAACGCTGAGAAATACGCCGATGCCAGGCGAGCCGTAATGCCGGAGTTGCCGGTCGAGGTGCGGCTGCGCAGCATCGCCGAAGTGGAGCTGGGACTGGACGAAAACACAGCCCGCGAAGAGTGCAAGCGCTGCCTGCGCTGCGACCTGGAGTGGTTGGGTAACTATAAGATCCA
>JBGPHY010000029.1:0-18853 GCA_041484625.1 Terriglobia bacterium
GCTTCCCATCACCGTACTGACGGCGGCTCATTTAAAGTTCGGGCCAACGGCAGTTCCAAGGATAGGGTCTGCCGTGTTGGCGTGTTCCCAGGTGACGTGCTAAGATAGGTTTTTATACATTCGGACCAGCCCGAATCCAATTGAGAGGCGGACTCATGCCCTCGGGAGATGACCTCTTCGATGGGCAGTTGTCTTACCACTTTAGCAAGGAGAATCCTATGACCGAAAAGAAGATCATTGCCGTGGTGGGCGCGACCGGCGCGCAGGACAGCGGTTTGGTGCGCGCCATTTTAAGCGACCCGGCTGGCGGCTTCACTGCGCGCGCACTGACCCGAGACGTCAACTCTCAAAAGGTTAAAGAGTTGGCAAAACTGGGCGCCGAGGTCGTCGCAGCGGACGTCGACAACGTGGAGAGTCTGAAACGAGCGTTTCAGGGAGCTTACGGGGTGTACTGCGTCACCTTTTTCTGGGCACACTTCTCACCCGAGAAAGAGCTGGCCGATGCCCGCGCCATGGCCAATGCAGCCAAACAGGCTGGCATCGAACATGTCATTTGGTCCACACTCGAAGACACGCGCCAATGGGTCCCTCTCAGTGACAACCGCATGCCTACGCTCATGGGTAAGTACAAGGTACCCCACTTCGACGCCAAGGGAGAGAGTAACCAGGTGTTCACCCAACTCGGTTTGCCGACCACATTCCTGCTGACGTCGTTCTACTGGGATAACTTGATCCACTTCGGCATGGGCCCCAAGAGGGGCCCTGACGGCAAGCTGGCTATCACACTGCCCATGGGTGACAAGAAACTTCCGGGCATCGCCGCCGAGGACATCGGCAAGTGCGCCTACGGGATCTTCAAGAAGGGCCGCGAGTTGATCGGCAAGACCGTCGGCATAGCCGGCGAGCACTTGACGGGCACCCAGATGGCTGCCGCACTCACCAGGGCGTTGGGTCAGGAGGTCCGCTACAACGACGTCCCCCCCGAAGTTTACCGCAGCTTTGGCTTCCCGGGCGCCGAAGATCTCGGCAACATGTTTCAGTTCAAACGCGACTTCGAGTCAGTCTTCTGCGGGGCGCGCGACCTCGACATGGCCCGAGCGCTTAACCCCTCGCTCCAAACGTTCGACCAGTGGCTCGCCCAAAACAAGAACCGAATCCCACTTGAGTAGCACGATCTTGACATGCAGCCATCCCTGCAAACCGAGGGCAGGGATGGCGCTGGATAGCTAAGAGAAGGGCGTGTCACGCCATGGACGCGGAGAAAGCACTCAGGCAGGTCATTTTTTGGAACCAGAAGCCAAAGGAGGCCATCCCGAAAGTGAGGGGAAACCAGTAAGGCAGTCTTGATGGCGGCCTTCTGATAATGAGCGTGTGCCGGTCTCATCTTCCCCTCAACCGTTGATGCTGAGCGTTAACTGAGTCGAGACGAGGCCCGTGCCGCAGACTCGGACATTCGGATAGAACAAGTGAACCCGACTGAATGAACTGCCAACAGGAAGGAAATAACCTTGCGGGCCATCATGACGAACCAGGAATTTTGGGATCAGCGTCAGCAGGACAATCCGTGTCAAGGTTGCATTGGTCTTTAGGGCATGGCAGGATAGCCGCCTTCGTGGCCGTTGGTCGCCGCGCTCGAAGATTCCAATAGGAACAAAGCGATGGAACATCGACACAACGAGCCGGCTCGAGTTGTACAGATCGCTGAGCGCCTAGACACGAACGATAGTGGCCCGGTTCACTCCGCATCGAAAACGGTCCCGTCCCAGATTGATCACCTGGTGTATGCCACACCTGATCTCCATGCTACAACAGATCAACTCAAGAGTCTCATGGGCGTCCAAGCGATCCTGGGGGGCCAGCATCCGACCTGGGGAACTCGCAACGCGATAATCACCTTAGGCAAATTGGCGTATTTCGAGATTGTTGGGCCGGATCCGGGATCCCCAGCGCCAGACCGGCCGCGCCCCTTTGGCATAGACGGACTCCGATCACCACGGTTGGTCACTTGGGCCGCCAAGGGAACCCGACTCGAGCACATTGTAGACGAGGCCCGCCGTCATAAGATAGATCTCGGGTCCGTGTTGCCCGGGAACCGTCGCCGCCCGGACAATTTGCTTTTGTCGTGGAAGCTCACAGACGTCTTTAAGCCTCGAGAAGACGGCCTCGTCCCCTTTTTCATCGACTGGGGAGAAACGCCACACCCGGCTGAAGGCCCGGCGCAAGGTTGCTCCCTGGTCGGCCTCCGCGCCGAGCACCCGGACGCGGAGCGGGTTCTCTCAATCCTTACCACGCTCGGGGTTGGTCTGCCGGTGGCAAAGGGTCCAGCGCCTGCCCTTATCGCCACCATCAGTGCGCCGCGCGGCATGCTAGAACTTCGATAGGAGAGTTCCTCAGACTTCCCTTTTCAAAGGGTCATCGAAATTGAGGTGCACTATGATGAAGAGTTCCAAGAGTACCGACCACAGAATTCTCGAACAGATGGTTGAGTGTGCCTTGTCTGGAAAAGGCGCCCATGTTGAAGCAATGAGCGCATTGCAGGAACTCGATTGGAAGATTGCTGGCAAGCAACCGGAGAGCGCATCCAACTCGATTTACCAAGTGCGGAAGCTGCTTGGTGCGTGGCCACCCCCCTCTGGTGGGCTCAGTTGGTAGCTCTGTTGGAAGACACATGCCCATCACTTACCAGCTCGATAAGATCCACAGACTCATCCGCACCCAGTGCGTTGGCAATGTGACCTTTGAGGAAGTGATTGATCATTTCCAGGTGTTGGAGCAAGAGCCCGAATGTCCTAATCGCTTGCATGTTATCCTGGACCTGAGCCAATTGACTTCGTTGCCGGAAAGCGACCAGCTTAGGCTTGTCAGCCGCGAAATCGGCCGAATCAGTGAGAGGGTTCAATTCGAAGCCTGTGCCGTAGTGGCCTGTACGGACGTGATTTTTGGCATGGCACGAATGTTCGAGGTATTTGCGGAGAAACATTTTCTCATGACACGGATTTTCCGGGCACTCAATGAGGCAGAGAATTGGCTTGTCTCGCAACAATCGCCGATCGCTCCCGGGTGACACTGAAGACATAACGTGAGAGCTGGCCGGACTCAAGATCTTGCAGATGCGTCAATCACCAGTCTTCGTCAAGCCAGGACCAATAGGGGTGGGCAATTGAATGTCAATTCAAACTCGACGCGTCGCAGATATCAGTCTCTCGATTCAACGCATGTCAAGATTCTGTTCGAGGATCAGCATCTCATTGTCGTGGAGAAGCCGGCCGGCCTCTTGACAGTTGCCACCACGAAAGAGAAACGCCGCACGATCTATGCACTGCTGTTTGGCCATTTGAAAAGTAAACAGGTGCCTGAAAGGCTTTTCATCGTTCATCGGCTGGATCGCGAAGCTTCCGGCCTGCTCGTATTTGCCAAGTCGGAAGCAGTCAAGCATGATCTGCAAAGACAGTTCAAGGAACATACTGCAGGCCGGACCTATGTGGCGGTCACCGAACGGAGAATGAACCAGGACCATTACACTATCCAATCTTTTCTTGCTGAAAATGCCATCCATCGATGTTACTCGACCCCTGATCGCCACAAGGGCAAGTGGGCCGTAACTCATGTGAAGGTGCTGAGCCGCTCTTCTCGCCAGACCCTTGTGGAGGTGCGCCTGGAAACAGGGCGGAAGCATCAAATCCGCGTGCATCTTGCCGAGCACGGACACCCGGTTGTGGGAGACAAGGCTTACGGCAGTGGGAGTAACCCGATCCGGCGACTGGCACTTCACGCGGTACAACTGGCCTTCAAACATCCGCATTCCGGGAAGGTCATGAAGTTTCATTCTCAGCCACCGGCATCGTTTGCTACTCTGGTTAAAAGGTGATCCTCATGGGGTTGTTTGCGTGGGTCTCGATCAGTCTGCCATACTGGAACTGGCGCGGGTTCTCGTCCGATTTCACCTTGGCAGCAGGGATCGAACAGCTGGTAGGATGGTTTCTCGCCGGATGGGTTCTGGCTTTCACCGTGAGAACGGGGAGCCATTGACGAGGGATCCGATCACCACCCCATGAGGACAGCCTGGTGGGGAATCGATGCATGCGTGGGAGCGCTTGTCTGATGATCAATGATCTCATGCGATCTTCTGCTCTTCTAATCTTTTGTTTTTGCCTGGGACAGCCCCCCTTGATTGATGCTAGCTCACGAGACACATTGGCTGCGACTGCTAACCTTCCCGTCTCCGAGGCATTATTGCTCCACCAGTGGCCGGCCTTCTGGATTACCACTCCGACAGGGCCGGAGCGTGATGCAAGCGTTGTTCACTTCCGGAAGACCATCAAGCTAACTTCGGTGCCCGCCCGGTTTTTAGTTCACGTGACGGCTGACAACCGCTACCTCTTCCACGTCAATGGCCGCCGCGTGGGGGCGGGCCCTGCTCGTGGCGACATTCTGCATTGGCCCTATGAAACCTACGACCTGACACCTTACTTGGAACCCGGCACGAATCTTTTGGCAGCTACGGTCTGGAACTTCGGAACACTCTCTCCAATGGCGCAAATGAGCCGTCGGACCGGGTTCCTAGTCCAGGGCGACAACCAATTCGAATCTGTGGCCAATACTGATAAGTCCTGGCAGGCTGCCTTGGAACCCGGGCATGTCCCAAACGCTGAATCGCTCAGTGCCATCCGGGCCCGATATTTCTATTATGCGGCGGGCCCCGGCGAACGCCGTGATGGGCGTCTCTTCGACTGGGACTGGGACAATGTCACCTCCTCCACAGAGCGCTGGAAACCTGCGCGGGAAATCGGGCATGGCCATCCCCGCAGTATTCGAGAAGGACCGCCCTGGATGATGTCTCCCGAAGGGTGGCTGCTTGTTCCCAGTACTCTGCCGCCCATGGAGCACCGGCCCGTGCCCGCCGGACAGATGGTTCGTCAATCAGGATGCCAAGTGGAAGCAGGCTTCCCTGAGAATGGAATGGCTTGCGTCCCTCCACACACAAATGCGACTCTCCTCTTGGATCGGAAGGAGCTGACCAATGCTTACCTCGAACTGGTAGTCAGCGGAGGACGCGATGCCCATATCCGCCTGACCTATGCGGAGGCTCTTTACGATCAAAACGGAAACAAGGGTAACCGCAACGAAACCGGGGGGAAAGAGATCCTCGGAGTGTTCGACGAACTGGTGGCCGATGGCGGAAAACGACGGCTCTTCGGGCCACTCTGGTTTCGCTCCTGGCGCTTTTTGGAGATTTCGATTGCCACGGAGGAGGAGCCGCTAACCATCGATCGGCTGAGCGCTGTCTTCACGGGCTTCCCGCTGGAAATGAAAGCCCGTTTTGCCAGTGACGATCCAACTCTCGAAAAGATTTGGGAAGTCGGCTGGCGGACGGTGCGCCTGGCCGCCCATGAGACTTACATGGACGCGCCCTACTGGGAGCAACTGCAATACATTGGTGACACCCGCCTTGACGCCTTGATTTCCTATACGGTAGCCAACGAAGACCGCCTGGCCCGTCGAGCCATCGAGTTGTTTGACCAGTCCCGCCTCTCTGAAGGTCTTACCCAGAGCCGATATCCCACCTCTGAACTCCAGTATATTCCCCCTTATTCGCTTTTTTTCGTCAGCATGGTGCACGACTACTGGATGTATCGGGATGATCCTGGTTTTGTGCGCGAACGGCTGGCAGGCACGCGAGACGTGCTGAATTGGTTTCTGGCGCACCAGCGGGCCGACGGTTTACTGGGTTTCCTGCCCTTCTGGGTCCACGGTGACACGGGAACTTCGCTGGACACGTCGATCCAAGACGCCGAAGGACGTTCTGGCATCATTACAACTCAGTTCCTGGGAACTCTGCGAGAGGCTGCAGAAATGGAGGAGGCAATCGGCGATCCTGTCCGCGCTGCTCTTTACCGCGAGAAGGCCAACACCGCTGCCAGAGCGGTGGCACGACTCTGGGACCCCGATCATGGTCTGCTGACCGACACTCCTGAAAAAAAGAGCTGAAAACACCCCGTTAACATCTTCGCCCTTTGGCGTGGGGTGGTCCCAGAGGGGGCCCGAGAGACCGTGATTCATAATGTCTTGGAGATTGCCCACCACCCTGCCGGACGCTCGGCCACGGGAGGTCCGGGAGCGGCCTGGCCATTGGAGGAAATTCCATCGGCCAGCTTCTACTTCCGATTCTACCTGGCCCGAGCGCTGGAAGCTAGCGGTCAGGGAGATGCCTACATTGGACTGCTCGACCCCTGGCGGCAGATGTTAGAATTGGGCCTTACGACTTGGCCGGAGCATCCTGAGCCGTCGCGGTCCGATTGCCACGCTTGGAGCGCCCACCCGAATTTCGACCTGCTCCGCCTGGTGGCCGGCATCAAGCCTGCAGCCCCGGGATTCCGAAAGGTGCGCATTGAACCCTGGTTAGGTCCCCTGCAAAACGTGAAAGCTGCGATGCCCACACCGCACGGTGAGATCACTGTCGCATACCAACGTGATGGCGACAGGCTGCGAGCGGAGATATTCCTGCCGGCAGGGCTTCCAGGAGAGTTCGTCTGGCATGGGAAAACTCGCTCCCTGGAGCAAGGTACCCAGGTTCTCACGGTTCAGTAAGTCCGCATTGGGCACCGGAAACCGGGAGGAAGAGATCTGCTCTTGCCACGAGTCTTTCGCGAAGAGGAGCCCTGAGGAGATTCCAAACTGACCAAGGAGAAATGTGAATGTTGAGAAAAGCGTTTGTCATGGGGGTCCTTCCGGACCAACATCAGGAGTACGAGAAACGGCATAATCCAGTCTGGCCGGAGATGGAAGAAATCCTGAAGTCTCACGGGGTCCACAACTATACGATTTTCCTCGACCCCGGGACGAGCCAACTGTTCGCTTATGTAGAAATTGAAGACCAATCTCGGTGGGAAGCCATTGCTCAAACGGAGGTCTGTCAGCGCTGGTGGCGGCACATGAAGTCCATCATGCCCTCCAACCCGGACAACAGTCCAAAATCCAAGGCCCTGAAGGAGGTGTTTCACCTGGACTGAGGACAAGAAGGGCCAAAACCATGTTCCAAACCATCCCTGCCCTCGTCCACGTAAATGCCCTCTCAGTAGCCAAGCCGGGAACGAGAACGACGAGGAGGACAATGCTCCAGAAAGATACAGGAGGGAGATTATGGAAGGGCGTTCAAGTCAGGTTTTGATACGGCATGAAGGCGAAGTGCCCCGAGAGCGAAGCACCTGCGGCTGGCGCGATCGGCTGATTAGCCGCGAGGACAAGGAGGTGGCAGCGTGGGCTCACGCGGTTGATATTGATGGGGCACGGGAACACTTCCACCAAAGGGGAACAGAGTTATACTACGTGCTGGAGGGAGAGGGATCTGTCATCCTCGATGGGGTTGAACATGCCGTCCGAAAGGGCTCCCTGGTCCACATTCCGCCCGGAGTCGTTCACGGAGCCCGCGGCCGCATGCGGGTGCTGGTGGTGGGTATCCCTGATATCGCCGACGACGATCTCTTCTTCCTTGACGAGTCTGCATCCTGATAAGGCTAGAGCCATTGAGCCTACCTGAGCTCATACATTGGAGGTCATCCCACAAGCCTCTCAATTCCCTTTCGATCCGCTGGCATCACGTGCCCATCTCCTGCCTCACTTGATCAAAGAGAAATCGGTCGGTACCAGGTAGACCGAATCGGCTTTGTTGACCAGCTTCCCGTTCACCTCAGACGCGTCCTTGACCTTGATCCACTCGGGATCTTTTCTGAAGGCTTCCCAGGATTTGTCCGCGGCTGCCCGGCTTGAATGCGCCAGAATGTAGATGAGAGTGGTTTGAGAGCCGGGCGCCTCCTGCGGGGTCCAGTAACCGATGTTGGTCATACCATGCTTCTCAAAGAGTCGGGTTGTGTGATTGCGAAAGCGGGCCTGGAGTTCCTCCATTTTGCCTTCGTTGGCGGTGTAAGTACGCAACTCGAAGACCCGTGATGAGGGAGCGGCATTGCTGGTGGAAACCTTTCCCAGCCAGAAGCCCAACAGTAAAATGGAGAGCCCCAGGCAAGTCCAGACAGCCCAGTGTTTCATAATAATCACCTCTTAGGAGTTAAAGTTCAGATGTTTCAACGTCACTTGGTAACAGAGCGTGACATCTTGCCGCCGCCAATTGGCGGCGGATGACACCGGCGGTGCTGCAAAACAGATTAAGTTCCCCGCGGACCCACCCCGCTGCCAAGCTTCTGCATCATATCATAAGTGTGGAATTGCACCCCGGGAACCAAAGACCGAGCTGAGAGGGGTCTTGTGGTATACTAGCAACGGCCTTTTTCCATACCTATTCCGAGAGATTCCATCAATCCAGGAGAAGCGCCATGAATGACACTGACAGCGGGTTCAAAGTCTCGGACCGACGTCTGTTTACGGAAGACGGAGAGTTGCGGGATGAGGACATGAAACCGGCCAAGAACCCGGAAGCAAGCACTGCCCCGCCTTCCTCTTTGCTGGATTCTCCGGATCACCCTGCGGAGCCTGAGCTACCCATGGATTTTAAGACGCTGGTCTTTTCCTTCTCTACCAGCGCGATGATGCAGCTCGGAATACTTCCCAACCCCGCCACAGGCAAGACGGAACAGGACTTGGACGGGGCGAAGCAGACGATCGATATCCTGGGAATTTTGAGCGAGAAGACGCGGGGCAACCTGGGCTCTGAAGAAGCCCAACTCTTGGAAGCATCGCTCCATGACTTGAAGATGTCCTACCTGAGGGCTACCAACAAGATCACGCTTTGAATTCCGTAGGGAGGCGCTGCTGCAACTAGCATGGAGATCCTTCACGACTACAGAGCCTATATCTTCGGCAATCGGACCTCTCTGACCATTGGCAACTTCGACGGACTTCACCTCGGTCATCGGCGGATCTTGCAGGATGTGGTCGAAACCGCCCGGAGAGACGGTTGTCATTCCTTGCTCATCACCTTTGAACCTCACCCACTGCAACTGCTCAATCCCGGGAACACTCCGCCACTGATCACCTCTGGTCACGAGAAAAACCAGCTGATTGCGGACCTGGGGATTGATCTGTTATTGGTCCTTAAGTTTGACCAGTCTCTCTCGCTGATGGATGGCCGTCAGTTTGTCAGCCAGATTCTTTGTGGCGCCCTGAAGGCCAAACACATTTTTGTGGGTAAGAATTTCGTCTTTGGCCATCGTCGTTCGGGAAACGTTGAACTTCTGCAGCAGATGGCGCGGGAACAAGATTTCAATGTCCACGTCATTCCAGAAATTGTGATCCGAGGCTCTCGCATCAGCAGCACCTGGATTCGGGAGTTGATCCAAAGTGGCAGGATTAGCCAGGCCAATCGGCTGCTGGGACGCTATTACAGTCTGAGCGGGCCTGTCATTCCCGGAATGGGTCTTGGTCACCGATTCCTCTTCCCGACCTTGAACCTGGATCCTGAAGACCAGCTGGTCCCCAAGGCTGGCGTCTATGTCACTGTCGCCTCCTTTCTAGACAGCAGTTATGAGTCCGTTACGAATATCGGCTGGCGGCCTACAGTGTCCGGACGCAATTTGAGCATTGAAACACATCTGCTTGACAGACAATTGTCCGAACCTCCGGACCGGATGGATCTCTGTATTGTCCATCGTCTTAGAAACGAACAGAAGTTCGACTCCATTGAGTCACTGAGGATCCAGATTGAGAGAGACTGTGGCCGAGCTAGGCGCTTTTTCCAGCGGTTGGAGCGATTCAAACACTTGGTTGGCCCCTCTTTCCAGATGAGGCCTTCCAGTTACAGCGGCAGAAGTGTGATCGATATTTCTTCAGACCGTGACGAGCCATATAAATAGCAGAGAACGCTCGGCGGAGTCTTCCTTTTGCGAATGATGATCCCGCTTGCTCCGTGAATCAAAACGTTTTCCGTTCCTCGCGGAATAACGATTCCCAGGCAAGTGCCAGGCAAGGCTGCAGAGATATTGCCTGAGCTCCGATTGTTGCTGCTTTGGGGCAGCTCGCGTAGAAGAGTGCAGAGAAGGAGAGAAACCTATGTATTGCACAGATTGCGGCGGAACTCTTTCGGAAGGAAGCCGATTTTGCAATCGTTGCGGGACCTCCGTCCGGCCGGTAGTATCCATGAGTTCCCCGCTTCCGTCACACCCGGTCGTTGATGAAGGCATGGGCGTCCATTACAAAGTGCTGGGGTGGCTTTACCTGGTGTTTGGGGTCCTGGGAGCGTTAGGAGGTGTCCTGCTCTTCGGAATCCTGAGTTTCCTGGGTCTGGGAATGCAGAACATCCCCATGCGACATATGCCCTGGGGCCCGTTCACTCTCGCCTCCGGCCTCGGTGTGCTGATTGGCTTGATCCTGCTGCTTCTTTCCATTCCAGGAATCATAGCAGGTTATGGATTACTGAACTTTCGGGGTTGGGCTCGGCCCTTAACCATCGTACTCAGCGCCATCAACCTGATTCACCCCCCCTTTGGCACCTTGTTGGGCGCCTATGGCCTCTGGGTCGTGTTGTCCAGCCGGGGTGAGTTATACTTCCGTGACAAGCTGGCCTCTCTTCAGCCCTGAAGTATGAACCTCGCGGAAGCGGTTAATATCTCGCTCAGCTCCATTCGGGCTAATAAGCTGAGGTCGTTTTTGACCCTGCTGGGCCTGATCGTCGGGGTCATGACACTGATCCTCGTGATGACGATCGTCCAGGGGGCCAATCTCTATGTTGAGGAGAAGATTGCCAACCTGGGAACCAATGTGTTCCAGGTCTCAAAGACACCTCTGGTAGTCACTGATTTTCAGGAGTTCATCCGAGCCCAGCGCCATAAAGACCTCTCACTCGAGGATCTGCAGGCTGTCCGCACCCAATGCACGGCCTGTGCGGAAATAGGTGCCCAGGTCCAGGCCACCACAACAGTTAAATACGGGAATGAATCCGGGGAGGACACCAGCATTCGTGGAGTGACCGCCAACATGGCGGAAATCAGTACTATCAACATTGAAGACGGTCGATATCTTTCTTCTTTCGAGGAATACAGTGCAGCCCTGGTCTGCATAGTGGGCCGGGATGTGGTGGACCATTTATTCCCCGAAGTCAGTGCCATTGGCAAGACCATTCGTATCAGGAACCAACCTTACCAGGTCATTGGAATTGCCGAAAGAATCGGAAATGTGCTGGGGCAGAGCCAGGACAATTTCGTCCTGATCCCCATTAATACATTCTTTCAGGATTTCGGCTCGCGTCGCAGTATTACCATTCACGTTAAGTGCAGCACAACCGAAGCAATCGCTCCGGCACAAGCACAGGTAAGAACGATTCTGCGGAACCGTCGGCACATCACTTATAATAACCCCGACACTTTTTATATGGCCACCGCCGACACTTTTCTCTCCCTCTGGTCAAGTATCAGCTCGGCTTTTTTCATGGTATTCATCATGATCTCGTCGATCGCATCGATCATAGGGGGCATCGTGATCATGAATATCATGCTGGTGTCTGTCACGGAGAGGACCAAAGAGATCGGGATCCGGAGGGCTGTGGGGGCCCGGCGCACTGACATCTTGTGGCAATTCCTGGTGGAAGCTTTGGTTCAGTGCATTGTCGGGGGGCTGATTGGGATCCTGCTGGGGTTCCTATTGGCGGTTCTGGTTCGTCAGTTCACTCCTTTTCCCGCTAGCGTTCAGGCCTGGGTGGCTGTTACGGGAGTTGTTCTGTCAACTCTGATTGGGCTCTTCTTTGGTATCTATCCAGCCAAGAAGGCCTCTCTGCTGGATCCCATTGAAGCCTTGAGACGGGAATGATGAAGCTCCTTCAGGTCCACGAAAATATCATGATCGCCTGGGATACCCTGCGGAGCAACAAGTTCCGTTCTTTTCTGACTATTCTGGGCGTGGTCGTCGGCGTGACTTCGGTCATTTCGGTCGCATCCATCATCCAGGGTTTGAACAATGTTGTCGCCGATCGGGTCAACCAACTGGGAACGAAGGTCTTTTTTGTGACTCGGATTCCACCCTTCACTTTTGGACGCCTCCCCGAGCGGATCCGGAGGCGCAAGTACCTCTATTATGAAGATGCGCTGGCCATTCGTGAAAAGTGCCCCTCGGTGGAACTGGCTACCCCCTTTCAAAACCGAGCAGTCTTCACGGGCACCCCCAATCTGATCAAGTATGGGAACGAACGGATTGAAAGTGCCTTCCT
This sequence comes from Terriglobia bacterium, assembly GCA_041484625.1. GTDB lineage: Bacteria > Acidobacteriota > Terriglobia > Versatilivoradales > Versatilivoraceae > JBGPHY01. The sequence goes on from JBGPHY010000029.1 coordinate 12,149, forward strand.
CCGAAGCGCTGAACCGATTTACACACGCGTACTCAGTATCTTCTCCATGCGGGATGGCCGTTTCATTACCGAGTATGACAATGAACATTCCTCCAAAGTGTGCGCTATTGGGACCGCAATTGCCGACACTCTCTTCCCGGTCACAGATCCGATCAACAGGGAGATCAATGTAAACGGTGACTTATTTCGGGTGGTTGGTGTTTTCGAGAAAGACCCCGGATTGTTTGGGGGGCCGGGAGTGGATCAGTTCGTTGTGATCCCCTACCATACGTTTCGCAAAATGTATCCTGAAATCGAGGACAATCTTATTGCTGTCAGCGTTGCTGATCCTTCCTTAATGTCTCAGGCCCAAGACGAAATCACCGAAATCCTGCGGCGACGGCGCAAGGTTCCAGCATCGGCTGAAAACGATTTTGATATTGCTTCGCCGGATATCCTGTCTACGGTCTGGAAACAGTTGACGGGTGCAGTCGTAATCCTCAGCATGGTGATATCCTCGATAGGTCTGCTCGTGGGAGGGATCGGGGTTATGAACATCATGCTCGTGTCGGTAACCGAGCGGACCCGGGAAATTGGGGTCCGAAAAGCGGTTGGTGCTCGGAAGCGAGATATTCTTCAGCAATTCCTGACCGAGGCGATGACGCTGACAGGAGCAGGAGGAGTATTGGGCATCCTGCTGGGAAGCCTCATCAGTCTGCTTGTCCGGACCTTCCTGCCCTCTTTACCCACTCAGACCTCCCTCCTGTGGGTGTTGATCTCGTTTTCGGTTTCGGTGGGGGTTGGATTGTTTTTTGGAATTTTCCCAGCCAAGCGGGCCGCTGACCTGGATCCCATTACCGCCCTGCGATACGAATGAGGGAGGACTTGTGATTATGCGTTCAATCGGCAAACAAGTGGTCATCCTCACTGGAGCGTCAGCAGGAATTGGAGAGACTACAGCCAGGTGGTTGGCCCGTCAAGGAGCGTTTTTGGTGTTGGCAGCCCGAAGAGGTGACCGTCTGGAGAAACTCAGAAGCGAGCTGGAGAGTGTTAGCTCTGAAGCACCCGCCCAGCGGAGTCTCCCACAGATCCACCTGGTGCCAGCAGATGTGACGCTTCCAGCCGACCGTCGGCGTATCGTAGATGAAACCCTGGCCCGCTTTGGCCGCATTGATGCCCTGATAAACAACGCTGGATACGGACAGCGAGGCCCCATCGAGATCCTGCCACTGGAAGCCATTCGAGCTAATTTTGAGGTGAACTTTTTTGGCCTGATTGGACTGACTCAGTTGGTTATCCCTGTCATGCGACGGCAAGGCGCCGGAAGGATCATAAATGTCAGTTCGGTAGCGGGGAAGATTGCGCGGCCGTATTCATCGGTTTATGACTCCACCAAACATGCACTGGAAGCCATCTCCGACGGCCTCCGCGGCGAGTTAGCACCTTTTGGAATCCAGGTGGTCTTGATTGAGCCAGGCCTGATCATCACCGAATTCATGGACGTGGCTGATCAAGTTTCGCTACCACATCTGCGTGAATCCGGGCCTTATGCTTCGATCCTCGAGGAATCCCGGAAGAACCAGCATCGCGGGCGCAGCATCGCTGCTCCTGCCGACGTTATCGCAAACCTGATCTTGAAGGGCCTTTCGGACAGCCGTCCGCGCCTGCGCTATGTGGCGCCGTTGCACGCCAAGATCTTTCTGGCTCTGAAGTGGTTTCTGCCCGGCCGCACCTTTGATTTCCTCCTGAACCGGATCCTTAATCCCACACCCCCAAAACCGTCTCTTTAGGGGGCTACTCCTGTTCGTAGCGCCTCACATCATTGATATACATGTCCGGGAAATCCTTCGTGATCACATTGGCCCGGGTAGCCACGATTGATTTGCTCCTTGAATCAATCGTGGGGTTTTCAAGGGGTCACAAGCTGGCCAAAAGCGATCTCAGAACCGTCATTCCGGCTTCGAGACAAGATCCCCAAAGGGCCCCAATAAATCATACTTATTAAGCCATGTGGTATAGAGGATACCGCTGGCTCCCGGTGTATTGTCCAAAGCCTCCAGCCAGCCCTGAGGGTTGCTCAAATCGTCTGCATCGTAATACGCACCGGCCATGGTTCGGAAACCCAGGTTGGAGAAATGCTTGAGACTCGGGACCCTTTTTTCAAAGTACCAACAAATGATGTTCATCTCCTTGGGAATGTACTTCCACGCGTCTCGGTAAGTCCCTTCAGAAAGGTAATACCACTTCCTGGTGGGATCAGCATTGTGGTTCGGATCGAGCATGTCTGACCAGACAAAGACCCCGGCTTTCGGATTCACTTCGCGCAAGAGATTGAATTGCCGAGTCAAGGTATCGCCCAGGATTTGCCCCATGGTCATCTGGCGCTGCTTGCAGGCCTGGCACGAGCCGCCGGTCCTCAGCTCATCCATGTTCAGGAGGTAGTACTTCGGGGCCAGTGCCTGGTGGACGAGTCGGGCCTGGGTTCGCCAGATGTCGTAGAGTTTCGACTCCGACATACAGATGGGGGTCTGGTCGTTGTAAATGAACGTCCCATGGTAGAAGCTTACTCGCAGCCGCTCTCCCTCGCGGATCCGGGTCCCCTTTTGCAGTCGGATGGCCGGGCCGTCGTGATCAAAGCGGAAGTTCATTCTTGGATCGGAAACCCTGGCAAAATCGCGACCTTCCTCATAGACCTTTCCGCCGGCATCACTCCTGACGGTCAGCGGGGTTCCTGGTCGTCTTAACACGTTGACCAGGCCAACCTCTTCGAGTCGGAGATCGTCGATCCAGAATTTTCCGCTGCCGCCTCCCATTACCGAGGGCACTATTTCGACTTTGCCGTATCCCCAACTGTTGAACCCAACGCTGACCTTGTGCCAATCATCGGTCGGTGCCAGTTTGGGGTTTTCGAACTGCAGCGGACGCCTGTCGTCGCCGCCCAGGACTTTGAGCTGGAAGTTGCTGTCCCCAAAAGGATCTGAAGGCTTCAGGTTATCCGACTTCACCCAGCAACTGAGACGGTAGCAGCGGTAGGGCTGTACGCTCACTTGCTGGCTAATACTGATGGTCTCCTCAGGGGCTGTCTTGAAGTTCTCGAACCGAAGAGAGGATTTTCCTTGTCTGAAGATGACCCGATCCGTGAACAACGATTGTCCAGTGGCGTCACTAGATGAGAATTTTTCTACTTTGTTTGCGGAAGGGTCCTCAAATCCACCGTTGGCTAACCTGATGGGAGGTTCGCTGACTAGCCTGGCTTCTTCACCTTTGACGACATAAAGCGCTTCCTTGACCGGTAACCCGGCGGCCAAGTTTTTGTCATGAGCCAGGACCGCCCCACCATAACCAGCCGACATAAAGGAGGGAATAATCTCAAGATTAAGAGAGGAACAGATATCCTTGACCTGCTTCAGACGCCGATGATAGTCCGAGGATTGCAGGTCCAACATATCCAATCCTGCGGAGAGCAGTATTCCGTTAAGTCCGTGTCGGGAAGCAGTCTCGGCCACTTTCTTCAATGTTTCAACGTCCTTGTCCTCCCTCAAACCGGTACCTACACGAACCCAGCGGTAAGGGTAAAGCTTTCGTTTCGTTTCACTCATCAGCAACAACATCACTGCTAACAACATGACTCCAATCATGCAAATGCGCTTCATAAGTATTCTCCCTCTCGATGTAAATGACTTGCAAGCGACGTTCCGTTCGCGGATGAGATTGCTCCCCCTGAGAGTGGGGGAAGTGGCACAATTTGGGGGAAAAGCCGCGATGCATTTTCATTCGGGCATTCCTTCTCCCACCGGTTAGTCCCTTATCTGTGCGAATAAACAGTGACATTGAAGGAAGGGCAGAAAGCCCCTTGATAGAACTGCAATATTGTGGTGTGATTCTTGCACATACCGACCGGGAAGTGATCACCCAACACTTGGCCGTACCGGAGGAGGTACCGGGCTGAACCCTCCGGCGGCAAGGCTTCCGATGAGGTCACACATGAATATCCGAACTGTGCTTTGTCCCTTAGATCCTGAGTCTCCTACGGGCTCGGCCCTGCAACTCGCGATGTCTTTAAGCCAACGCTTTGGTGCCAAGCTTGTCCTCCAGTGCAACCTTGACACTGCACCTCCCAGCAGCCTGGGTATGAACTGGATGTATGCCGAAGAGCGTCTCATCCAGGGACGGCAGGAGGAGTCCATGGCTGAGAACCGGTTGCAGGAAGCTTTTTCCAAGGCTGCTTCTACCGTCGCCATGGAGGGGAAGATTACCCACGGCCCTCGGGACTTCGCCATCGTCTGCCTCGCCCGAGAATGCCAGAGCGATTTGGTCGTTATGACCCACCACGATTCTTCGAATCCCGACCAGATCTCGGTGACAGAACGGGTCGTGGTCGAATCTCCTTGTCCTGTCCTGACCGTCCGGCCAGCCCCACAGACCGTGAGCTTTCTCGACGCCGTTAATGATCTGGCGGTTATAGTCCCCGTGGACTTTACGCCACACTCCATGCACACGCTGGAATACGCCTTCGCCCTGGCCCGCCATCTTCCTATCACCCTTCATGTGTTGCACTTAGAACGGACGACGGGGTGGAGAGACCTGCGCGTCATGCCGTTCCGCCGACAGGATGAGCGAGAACGGCAACTGGCGGAGTGCAAAGAGCGGCTGCTTGCCTCGATCCCCCCCGATCTGAAGCAGCGCGCCCGTGTCCACTTGCGCGGTGGAGCCGTTGCTGACGGCATTCTCCGCAGCCTTCAGGAACTTCAAGCGACTCTGGTCATTGTGGGTACCCACGCCAAGGGTTTCTGGAAGAAGGCGATGACGGGCTCTACGGCTTGCGAAATACTTCACCGCAGTCCATGCCCCGCATGGTTCGTACCTACCACCACGGACTCTTCCGCATGGAGCGAGGAACCCCGTGCAGCCACCGGGGCGTGAACCGAACGCTGGAACTCTCCTGCCAGATTCCGGACGGGGACTGCGAAGTCTGACCGGTGTTGTTCCTTGTCGACTGTCCTGTAAGAAAAGGGGGCTAACCGCTGCTGCGGCCTGCCCCCTTTCTGTTTGACAGTTGGATACCTTCCCGGGTCCTATACGTAACTCCGCAGTGTCTTCATATAGTTGGCGCGCTCAAAGGCCGCTGGCTGGGCGCAGGATTTTTGGCTCATGCTTCCCTTCATCTGGTCGACCGACTCGTACTCATGGATTTCCATCCACTGTAACATCCCTTTGATGATCTCGCTGATCCGCCCCGTACCGTGTTTCAGGAGCGCTGAACAGAGCATGGTGACGTCGGCACCTGCCATCAGCATCTTGATGACATCCTCGGCTGTATGAACGCCGGTCGTAGCAGCCAGGCTGGCCTCCACTTGCCCGAAAAGAATGGCTATCCACCTCATAGGCAAGCGCATCTCCTGTTGAGTGCTGAGCAGCAGGTTGGGCACGACCTCCAGTTGTTCGATGTCGATGTCGGGCTGATAAAAACGGTTGAACAACACCAGCCCGTCGGCCCCGGCCTTGCAGAGTCGCTTAGCCATATTGGCCATGGAGCTGAAGTACGGACCGGTCTTTATGGCCACCGGAATCTTCACGTATTGTTTCACATCTTTCAGAACATCGAGATACATCTGTTCAACTTCCACGCCGGACATGTCGGGATCGGTAGGGATGTAGTAAATGTTGAGTTCCAACGCATCGACCCCTGTCTGCTCGATTTTGCGGGCCCAATCAATCCAACCACCCGTGGAAATCCCGTTGAGGCTGCCCACCACGGGTATATCGACGGCCCGCTTGGCATCTCTGAGATGCTCCAGGTAGACGTCCGGGTCTCTGAACTCATAATTTCCGGGGAAGTAGCTCAAAGCCTCCGCGAAACTATCGGCGCCATAGGTCAAGTAGTGGTCCAGTTCCTCAGACTCATGCTGGATTTCCTCCTCAAAAAGGGAGTACATGACAATGGCTGAAGCTCCGGCGTCCTCCATGGCGCGGATCTTGCTCAGGTCTCTGGAAAGCGGAGCGCAGGCAGAAGCCACCAGTGGATTCTTCAGCTTAAGTCCCATGTAGTTAGTGGTCAGAAACATCTTTCTCTATCCTCAGCGTTAAATTTTGGTTACTGGGTCACCTTGAACCGGATCGCCCGAGGGTGTCCCGGTGAATGCAATGCAGGAGCTCTAACTGCCTTTCAGAGCAACCGGGCTTTGACTGTAATCCATGGCTGCCAGATGTTCATACATGCGCCAGCGTTCGTCGGAATCCTTCTGGGCCAGATCAAGCAAGCGTTTGGCCTCATCAGGGTTCGACTTGGTAAGCATCTTGTACCGGTTTTCCATGTAGGCGTACTCTTCTAACTTGATCTTTGGCTTCTTGTAATCCAGCTGTAACGGATTCTTCCCTTCCCCTGCCAACTCGGGATTGTAGCGGTAAAGGGCCCAGTGTCCGGAATTCACGGCAGCTTTCTGGTTATCCATTCCGGCCTTCATGTTGATGCCGTGTGCAATGCAATGGCTGTAGGCAATGATGAGGGAGGGCCCGTCGTAGGCCTCAGCCTCGGCGAAAGCCTTGACCGTCTGGAGGTCGCTGGAACCCATGGCCACCTGGGCAACGTAGACGTTTCCGTAGATCATGGCATGCATCCCCAAATCCTTCTTGGAAGCCAGCTTCCCGCCCGCCGCGAACTTGGCGACTGCTCCCCGCGGGGTGGATTTCGAAGCCTGTCCACCGGTATTGGAATAGACTTCGGTA
>JBGPHY010000030.1:0-18645 GCA_041484625.1 Terriglobia bacterium
AGAACCTAGTGGGAACCTATTTGCCTGGAGTCAGAATGCCGGGATGGGTTGGAATCCTTCGGAACTGGGCCGCAAGGAGTTCCTCATTCTCAGCACTCAAGGCGGGATTCGGGCTCCCAATGGTGAACCGGTGGCCCTGGGATATCACACAGGACATTGGGAAGTCGGGCTGCTGATGCAGGCTGCGGCCGAAGAAATGAAGACATTGGGGGCGATCCCCTTCGCCGGGTTTTGTACGGACCCTTGCGATGGTCGTACCCAGGGGACGCCGGGGATGATGGACAGTCTGCCTTATCGTAACGATGCGGCCCAGGTGTTCCGCCGACTGATTCGTTCCCTTCCCACCCGGAGAGGCGTTCTGGGCGTTGCCACCTGTGATAAGGGGCTGCCAGCCATGATGATGGCACTGGCATCCTGCAGGAATCTTCCCACAATCCTGGTCCCTGGGGGAGTGGCCCTGCCCCCCATCGAGGGAGAAGACGCGGGAACGGTCCAGTCGATTGGCGCTCGCTTTGCTCACGGAGAAACTACTCTGGAAAAGGCCTCCGAAATGCTCTGCCGTGCCTGCGCTTCTCCTGGCGGTGGGTGCCAGTTCCTGGGGACTGCGGCCACTTCCCAGGTCGTGGCGGAGGCTCTGGGGATGGCGCTGGTCCACTCTGCCCTGGCTCCCTCGGGCCAGCCGGTGTGGCTGGATATGGCGCGCCGTTCGGCACGGTCTTTGATGCGCATGGAGAAGCTGGGGATGCGGACACAGGATGTCCTGACGGACCGTTCTCTGGAGAATGCGATGGTCGTCCACGCAGCGTTCGGAGGATCCACCAACCTTCTGCTTCATATTCCCGCCATTGCCCACGCCGCCGGACTGAAGCGGCCGACCGTGGAAGACTGGATCCGTGTCAACCGCCAGGTGCCGCGGCTGGTGGATGTCCTCCCCAACGGGCCGGCCTCCCATCCAACTGTGCGGGTATTTCTGGCCGGGGGAGTGCCCGAGGTCATGCTTCACCTGCGCCGTCTGCACATCCTCAATCTGAAGGAACGTACTGTCAACGGAGAGAATCTCGACGTAATGCTCGACTGGTGGGAGCAGTCTGAAAGGAGAAGAAGGTTTCGATCTCTCCTGAGGGAACGAGACAGCATCGATTCAGATGATGTCATCATGAATCCGGATCTGGCCCTCAACCGGGGTCTCACCAGCACAATGACTTTTCCCAAAGGGAATCTGGCTCCAGAAGGATCGGTAATCAAGAGCACGGCTATTGATCCGACAGTGGTGGACCCCGATGGCGTTTATCGCAAGGCTGGTCCGGCGCGTGTATTCACGAGAGAACAGGATGCCATTGCTTCGATCAAAAGCCAGGGACCCGATCGGGTCAAACCGGGGGATGTGATTGTGCTGATTTGCAGGGGACCGTTAGGCTGCGGAATGGAGGAGATTTACCAGGTGACCTCTGCTTTGAAGCACCTCTCTTTCGGAAAAGAAATTGCAGTGATTACCGACGCCCGCTTTTCCGGGGTCTCGACTGGGGCGTGCATCGGGCACGTAGGGCCAGAGGCTCTGTCTGGCGGGCCCATCGGCAAGGTCATCGAAGGAGACATCATACAAATCATAATCGATCGCAACCGCCTGGAAGGCAGAGTCGATCTCATTGGACACGGTTCCCAGAAATTCGGTCCGGAGCAAGGAGAGGTCGTCCTGGCAAATCGTCCGCTTCGATCCGACTTGTCCCCGGACGAGAACCTGCCTGCTGACACCCGGCTTTGGGCCGCCCTGCAAAGCGTCAGCGGCGGGACGTGGGGCGGATGCGTATTCGACGTGGAGGCGATCATCCAGGCGCTCGAAGCTGGGCATCGGGCATCAGCTGATTGTCCCGAGCGGAAGGAGGATTGATCATTTGAACATGAGTCCAACGGAAGCAATCGACGACATGGTCATTGACCATGCCGATGGCCTGCATGAATGCATGGACAATGGTCGAGCCTGCGAACTTAAACCCCCTCTGTTTGAGATCTTGACTCAGGGCATCGGATTCTTTCGTCCGGGTAGGGACCTCCTGGAGCGATTTCCATTGATTCACTTTGGGGCTGCCTCCCACGAATTGCCAGACATAAGCGTCAAAGCTGCCGCACTCTTTGCGAATTTTCAGGAAGGCCTTGGCATTGAGCACGGCACTATCGAGTTTTAGACGGTTGCGGATCAGGCCTGGATCCCGCAGAAACTTACCGATTTTCTTTGCGTCAAACCGGGCCACTACTCCAGGCTCGAAATTCCGAAAGGCCTGGCGATAATGATCCCGCTTTTTCAGAATCGTCTCCCAACTCAGGCCGGCCTGGGCGCCTTCCAGGATGAGGAATTCGAACAAAAGGCGATCGTCATGAACGGGGACTCCCCACTCCCGGTCATGGTAGGCAATGCTCAATTCAGTCCTTGCCCAACTACAGCGGTTGATGTCCTTCATTCCGACCTCTTCTGAGAGTTCTTCTTTTGGCAGTGAAGAACCGCCGGTTCATTCAATGTAAATGGTGTAAACCGAAGGGGCCTTAAATCGGCTTGACCCACTGGCCGGTGCGCGAGCCCTGATACATGGCTTCCATCACACTGACCCGGGCCGCGGCTTCGCGGGGTGTCACCAGGGGCAGCCCTTTTTTGCCCCCAACAGCATCGACAAACATGTGCATTGGAGCCGGATCAGCTTGCGGCAGTTGTTTCCAGGGCTTCTTCCCATCGGCTCCCTGGAGCTTCTGGGACTTGTAATAGAGCTCACCATCGACGATCAGGGCGTGCCCTTCCGTGCCACTGATCTCTAGCGTGACTGGGTTGGCGACATCCACCCAGCCGGCTGCCAGAGTTCCGATCTCGCCGTTTTTGAACTTGATCAGGGACTCGCCCGATTCATCGCAGTCCCCGTAACGGCCCGTAACCACCTTGATGTCCGCAGTAACGTTTTCCACATCCCCTACCAGCCACATCAGGATATCCAGCAAGTGGGTTCCCAGGTCACCGAAGCCTCCAACGCCCGCCACCTTGGGGTCTGCCATCCAGCGCCATTCTGTGTCGAACCAACCTTCCAACGAACCGTTGTGGCAGTTGGAGCCGCGCAAGCGAGTGATCTTCCCCAGGTTCCCTTTGGAAATCTCGCCTTTGAGGAACAGGTGTTGGGGAATCGTCCGGTTGAAATATCCGGTTGTGAACAGCAGGCCGGCCTTCTCAATAGCTTCAGCCATGGCGTAACTCTCCTTGGCCGTAATTCCCAGGGGCTTTTCCACAAACATGTGTTTGCCGGCCTTGGCGGCTGAGAAGACCAGGTCGTGATGCCGATTAGTCTCCGAGCAGATAATGACGCCGGCGATCTCCCGATCAGACCAGACAACGTCCAAGCTCCTGGCCGTCATACTGCCCAGCTCTGCCCCCCGCTTGGCAGCGCGCGCTGCATCATGGTCCCAGACGGTCTTGACGGTGACGTCACTGCGTCCTTTCAACAAGTTGATGAATCCCGGCGTGTGGATGTGAGCACAGCCGACAAAAGCCAGAGTGATCTTTTTCCCTGCTTCCTGGGCAGTGGACATGGGTCCTCGGCCCCATAGGCCAGCACCTCCGGCGAGGCCGGCTGCTTTGATCAGATTGCGACGAGTCATAGGGCTGTTCATGAGAAGTCCCCCGAATTGGAATTACAGCCATTGTAATACATGAGCGCAAGTCTTCGTATTGCAAGGGATCGGTTGAATTGCAGTAAGACAAGCCCCGCCGTCGCGTCAGGGCAGCCGGTGAGCGGTTTTGATGCCGCCCAGATTCTTGGTATAGTCTTCGACGCCATTGCACAGGGCTTGTGCAATCTTCTGCCGGTAAGCGGGGGTCTTGAAGAGTTTTTCGTCGGATGTATTGCTCAGGAACGATAGTTCCGTCAGGATGGACGGCATATGCGCCCCGATTAGGACGATAAACGGCGCCTGTTTAACGCCGCGGTTCTCACTGCGGGGCGCAGACTTCTGGACCTGCTTGAGAATCGACTTCTGCACTATCTGGGCAAATTCCCGCGATTCGTCGATCTTCTCTTTCAAAGCAATCTTGCGGACCAGGTCCTGGAGTTCAAATATGGTCTTCTGGGAAGAGGCGTTTTCACGGGAGGCAATTTCTTCACTGTCGGAGGAAGCAGTGAAATCCAGGTAGAAGGTTTCAATGCCGCGCACGCCCCGGTCCCTGCTGGAGTTGACATGGATGGAAATGAACAGGTCCGCCTGGTTCTGGTTGGCGATTTCCGTCCTTCGTTCCAACGGTATGAAGGTATCGTCGGTTCGCGTCAAAACTACTTCTCCGCCCAGATTATCCTCAATCAGGTCCTTCAATTTCAAAGCAATATCCAGCACCAGGTCTTTTTCCATTAGCCCGGAGGGCCCGATGGTTCCCGTGTCGTGCCCCCCGTGGCCGGGATCAATTACAATCCGCCCGATTTTCAGACCCAGCATACGAATCAGTGAACGAGTCCCGTCACTCTTGGGACGTGGTACCGTGGAAGAGGCCACCTCTTCCGGCTTAGGTTCCGCGGGGACGGGTTTGAAATCCTTGGGCAGTTGGTTCTGGTTCGCCTCAGTCGATGAAGTCCGCGGCTTCTTCAAAGTCCCCGGCACGGACTCGCGGGTTTCAGACAAAGGGGGCTCTGTTTTCTTGCGGGCAAGCGTCTTGGCTGCATTCTTGTCATCTCCCGCTAGTTTGGGTTTTCGATCGAACTTTGAAGCTGTTTGTATCTCATCCGCCCGAGGCGTTCCCAGTTTTCGTGTGATTTTGGCAGCCGACACAGATGCCGAGCCCTCTTCTTTCTGAAGACTCGCATTCTGGCGAACATCAACCACAATCCGGTAAGGGTTCTTTAGAGTGAACACCTGGTGGTCGGTGATGTCGTCACCCACCAGAACAATTCGGGACACTTGTTTCTTGGGCTGGCCCAGGCGAATTCGATCCAGGGTCCCGCCCGGCGAATACCCCTGGCTGACCAGATGAGAAGGTAGAGATGCATTGTCAATGTCGAGGACGACGCGTTTGGGTTTATTGAGGTGGTCCTCAACAAAGGTGGTTTCCCCGTCCAAGGTTACGACAACTCGCGTGTAACCGTCGCCTTCCCAATATCGAAGGTCTTTCACCCAAACCGGGGAGGACAATTTTGCCGGGGCCTCCGGCTTCTGCAAGGTGACTTTCTTTGCCGCCGGGGCGGCGGAGGGGGCGGAGGGTAGAGCTGTTTCCTTGTCGAGCACCTCCTCTACGATCTTCGTCCCCGGAGGGGGCGCAGGACTTTCAGTGATGGATGACGAGGCTTCCATTTCCTCGCCGGCCGCCTTCTTTTTCGGCGGGGCCTTCAACTTGGCCCGGAGATCATCCAGACGCGCCCGGGCATTACGGGCTCGTTTGGAGGACGGATATTCCTTAAGGAAATCCTGAAAGGCCTGCTCCGCCGACTTTGGCTCTTTCAAGTCGGTCAGGTAGATCTCGGCAATTGCGAATGCTGAGCTGGGACAATAAGGGCTTCCCGGGTACTCCCGTATCAGAAATTCAAAGGCCTTGATTGCTTTCTGGTAGTACGTGGGATCTTTGAAGTCAGCGCCCATCATTTGATAAAGCTCTCCCACCGCGAAGAGAGCATCGTCGCACTTCGTGGAAGCCGGGCTGGCCGAGTAGACAGAACGTAACTTGTCGATCACCCTCGAGTACTCGGAGACAGTCCGGAGTCTTGGCGCTTTAATTTCCAGTGCAGTCCGCAACTGGATGGCGGACTCGTAACGATCCAGGGCCAACTGCCGTTCCGGTGAAAGTTCGTTTTTCTGGTTTTCAGCCAGAACCGAAATATCGAATTGACTGCAAAGGAAAACCAGCAGGACGGGAAAGGAAATAAAACAGGAGGGGCAGAGGATTCCCCAACCGAGCCAAACAGTTGGGGCTTTCAGAGACTTACTGGACTTTGGGGTTCCGAATCGCATCAAGATTTCACGGATACTCCATGTCAGCAATCGGTTTGCTCTTATCGATAGGCCGACTCCAAATTGGAGTAGACAATACGCCCCGCCTCGTCTTGATACCGGACAATGGTCCCCTCAGAATCGGCCCTGGCCGTCTCAAACTGAAGCCTTTTACCATAAAGGGTCGAAATCTTGCGAACATAGTCCTGGGTCTCGCGATAGGGTGGGATACCCCTGTGCCTGAAAACCGCATTTTCGCCTGCATTGTATGCGGCCAGGATATAAGGGAGATTGTTCGGAAAAGTTTCCATGAGAAACTTCAGGTATTTGATACCGCCCTCCAGGTTCTGCTTGACATCAAAAATGTTGGCTACGCCGAATCGTTTGGCGGTGGCGGGCACGAGTTGCATCAATCCCATGGCTCCCCGCCTGGAGACCGCATAAGGATTGTAGTTGGACTCGACCCTGGCGACAGCCTTAACCAGGTCCGGATCAATCCGGTGCTGCTCGGAAACCTGCTGAATCAGGACATCCACTTTCTGAGTCGCTTGAATATCTCTAACGTCTTCCACGGTCTTAAGGATTTCGGGTGTAGACACCACATTGTCGGGAAGCTGGTAAACGGATTCGGTGTTTGAGTAAATCCTCTTGCCATCATTTGCAACGAATCGAACAATCTCCTGTGCTTTCAGGCATGTCCCGAAAGCAATGAAAAAAAGTCCCGTGCAAAGACATTGGGTACGCCGATTCAACAATCGAAACCCTCCAATGCTGCGGTAAATTTAACAAAAGAAAGAGGATTAGGCAAGAGCCGAAAAATGTGAAAAAGTTTTCACTCTTACTGAAAAGGTTCCGAGGATCAGACCTGGGTTCCTGCCATAACTCTAAATTCTTTTATTTGTTGCACTTGCTATCGGGTTAAACCGCTCCCCGATTCAGACGCCTCTACTTAAGAATAGACGCAACAAATGGGCCGACGGACTGAAGTGCCAACTCCAGTTTTGAGGAATCACGTCCCCCGGCTTCGGCCATATCGGGTCGTCCACCACCGCTGCCGCCCACGATGGCTGCGATTTCCTTTACAAGCTTTCTTGCATGAATCTTGGAACTTAGCGTCGAGGTCACTGCTGCAACAATTGACACTTTGTTGTTGCCGGAGGTAGCCAGGACAACCACCCCTTTCTCCACTCGGGCCTTCAACTCGTCGGCCAGGTTCCGCAAGGCCCCTTTCTCCAAATCATCGACGATCCCGGTTAGGACCTTTACATCTTTGATGGTGACAGCGGAATCCAGAATCTCACGACCCCTGGCTCTGGCCATCCGGTACTTTAGTCCCTCCAGTTCTTTCTCCATGGATTTGACGCTGGCCTGATACTTCTCCACGATCAGAGTCAAATCCGAACGCTTGCTCTTGGTGATTGCTTCCAGTTGCAGAAGCAACTGTTCGTCCTCCCGGAACCGCTCCAGGGCGCCTGGGCCGGTGATTGCTTCAATCCTTCGGATTCCCGCTGCGATCCCTCCTTCGCTGATCACCTTGAACGTCCCAATGTCGCCGGTTTGGCGGACATGGGTGCCGCCGCACAGTTCTTTGCTGAAGCCATCTACGGAAACGACCCGGACATGGTCTCCATATTTCTCACCAAACAGGGCCATGGCTCCTTCAGCAACGGCAGAATTGAGGTCTTTTGTTTCAGTACTTACGATTGAGTTTCGCATGATTTCGAAGTTGACCAGGTCTTCGATCTCGGAGACTTCAGCCGGGGAGAGAGCCGCGTAGTGGGTGAAATCGAAGCGGAGCCGATCGGGTGCGACCAGGGATCCCGCCTGTTTTACATGAAAACCGATCAGGTTGCGCAAAGAGGCATGCAGAAGATGAGTAGCCGTGTGATTTTTGGCGATAGCCATACGCCGCGTCGGATCCACTCGTGCATGGACAACTTCGCCGACGCTGAGACTCCCCCTGATGCACTTGGCGTCGTGAGCGGAGTAACCGGGGAGGTAGGGAACGGTGTTGTGAACCATGGCTTCGGAGTTGTCGTCCTCCAGGATTCCCGTGTCGCCCACCTGGCCGCCGGTCTCGGCGTAAAACGGGGTCTTGTCCAGGAAGATCAGGCCGGACTCACCCGCCTGCAGTGAAGTGACGAAGGATCCTTCCCTGTGAATGGCCAGGATCCTTGCATCGTCCGCCTTCAAATCCGTGTAGCCGAGGAAAGCGGTTTTCTCCGGAGCGGGAGCTACAACGGCTTGCCCCTGCCCCGTGCTCGTCTCTTTCCAACTGGCTTTGCCCCGTTCCCGCTGGGCCTCCAATCGCTCGTTGAACCCTGTCTCATCCAGGAGAATTCGGCACTCCTCGCCAATCTCCTGCATCAAATCGAGCGGCAATCCAAAGGTATCATAGAACTTAAACATCACCTCGCCCGGCAGGACCTTTTCGCCATCAGGAGATTTTTTGATCCTCTCAAGGATCTCGTTCAATTGATCAATAGCGACCCGGATTGTAGTGGAGAAGCGTTGCTCTTCATTCTTCACCACCTTGGCTACATATTGCAACGTGGACAGCAATTCCGGATAGGGCTCCTTCATGAGTTCGGCGACGTGTCCCGTCATCTTGAAGAGGAAGGGATCCTCAATCCCGAGCAGCTTGCCATGTCGGATCCCGCGGCGCAGGATCTTTCGAAGGACGTAACCACGGCCGTCGTTGGAGGGGATAACTCCGTCGCTGATCAGGAACGTGGCTGCCCGAGCGTGGTCGGCGATTACCCGCATAGAGATGTCGACAGCCGCCTCATGACCGTAGTCCTTTTGGGCGATTTCGGCCGCCTCGAGAATCAGAGGTTTCAATAAGTCGGTTTCGTAGTTGCTGATTTTCCCTTGCAGAATGGCGGTAATGCGTTCCAGTCCCATACCGGTGTCGATAGACGGCTTGGGAAGAGGAGCGAGAGTCGCGGATGAATCCCGATCAAACTGCATGAAAACCAGGTTCCAGATCTCCACGAAACGCCCGCAATCACAGGGAAACTTACAATCCGCATGCCCCCATTCACTGGCTGACGGGCCCTGGTCAAAATGAAGTTCAGAGCACGGACCGCAAGGACCGGTGTCCCCCATGGCCCAGAAATTGTCTTTCTCGCCCAGGAGGAAGATCCGATCGGCTGCAACTCCCACAGAGTTGCTCCAGATTCCCAGGGCTTCATCATCGTCGCGATAGATGGTAACCCACAATTGATTCTTCGGGATGCCATAATCCCGGGTCACCAGGTTCCACGCCAGCGGAATAGCTTCCTTCTTGAAGTAATCTCCGAACGAGAAGTTTCCAAGCATTTCGAAAAATGTGTGATGCCGGGCCGTCTTTCCCACGTTTTCCAGGTCGTTATGTTTTCCTCCGGCACGAACGCACTTCTGAGAAGAGGTGGCGCGAGCATACTCCCGCTTCTCTTTCCCCAGAAACACATCCTTGAATTGATTCATTCCGGCGTTGGTGAAGAGCAGGGTGGGATCATTGGCCGGCACCAGAGAAGAGCTTTTGACGATACGGTGGCCCTGCTGCTGAAAATAATCGAGGAACTTCTGTCGGATTTCATGTCCAGTCAATTTGGATTTCCTTGTTAGTCGGCCAGATCGATGTCCTTCAATCGCCGATGGATTTCCCGGTAAATGGCTTCAGCCGGGAAGCCTCGCCGGAGCAAGTAATTATAAAGCCTGGCGGCCTTTTTTGCATCAATTGGAGGAGGTAAGCTTCTCAGCTTTTTGTCCAGGGCCAGGGCTATTTGCGGAGCGTCATCGGCTTGCGGGTAAATCCGGTTCATGACTTCATGGATCAGCCAAAGGTCCAACCCCTTCGACCGCAGTTCTGACTCAATTCGCAGACGGCCCTGATGTTTGTGTTCCCGGCGCGATTGAATGAATCCCTCGACGAAGAGCCTATCGTCCAGGTAGCGGTCGGATGTGAGTCGCCGAAGAACAGAGGAAACCAGCGCCTCGTCCTGTGATCGTTCCAGGAGTCTCTTTTTCAGTTCGGCTGTGGCATAAGACCGGCGAGCCAGGGTTCTCAAGGCAAATACGTAAAGCGCCTGGCCCACCGAAGAGGGGGGGTTCTCCGGCTCACGGACGGAGTCGCTCGATTTGGAGAATGGTCTTTTCCATTTCTTCCTTGGCGGCATCTGAGGCTGAACGGATCCCCTCCACCCGGAGCCGGAATTCATCGGGATTCGAGGCTTGTTTCAGCGCTTCATCATAAGTAATCAGCTTCTGCGTGTAAAGGTTATAGAGGGACTGGTCAAACGTTTGCATCCCATACTGGGACGTTCCCGCGGCGATGGCATCCCGGATGAGGCGGGTCTTGTCCTGGTTGATGATACAGTCCCGGATGAACTCGGTGGCGATCAGAACCTCCACCGACGGGACCCGCCCCAGGCCGTCAGCACGGCGGATCAGGCGCATGGAGATGATGGCTTTCAACACGCTGGCCAACTGCAAGCGGATTTGTTTTTGCTGGTGCGGAGGAAATACCGCAATGATCCGGTGGATGGTTTCAGAAGCGTCCAGGGTGTGTAGGGTACTCAGCACCAGGTGACCCGTCTCGGCCGCCATCAAGGCCGTCTGGATGGTCTCCAGGTCGCGCATTTCACCCACCAGGATCACGTCCGGGTCCTGCCGCAGGGCGCTCCGCAGGGCTTCGCTAAAACTCCGCGTGTCGACTTCCACCTCTCTCTGATTGATGAAGGCCTTTTTGTCGCGATGCAGAAATTCGATGGGGTCCTCGATGGTGATGATGTGCTCGGTCCGCTCGGAATTGATCAGGTCAATCATGGCGGCTAGGGTAGTTGTCTTCCCGCTCCCGGTGGTTCCCGTAACAAGGATCAAACCGCGACGGTCCCGGCAGATCTTCTCCAGGACTTTGGGCAGCTTCAGTTCATCCATGTTCAGGATCTGGGTCGGAATGACGCGCAGCACGATTCCGATACTGCCGCGTTGCTGGAAGAAATTGCATCGAAATCGCTCCAAACCTGCCACACCGTAAGCCATATCGAGTTCGGCGTTTTCCTTGAACTTCTGTTTCTGGCGGTTCGTCATCATTCCCAAGGCGATGCTCAACGTATCTTCGGCAGTCAGGCGTTTGGTTTCCACCAGTGGAACCAGCTCCCCATTGATGCGAACATAGGGATAGTTACCGACTTTCAAATGCAGGTCGGAAGCCTTCCGCTCGCAAGACATGCGCAACAAGTCATCGATGTTGATATTCATCGTCTTGGACTCCTGAGACAGGGACCAGGAGAGTTATTGATTCCCGGAGAGGGCAACGCCTCCTGATCCCTTCTTTTGATGCCGGTTGAGTCAGACCCCCCTGGGAGAGCTTACGCACTGGCTGCGGCAGTCACCCAGGGCTCAACCCCAATCCCTTATCGGCAGGCGCAGCAGGAGGTCTTACTGCCAAATCTGATCGTACTACCCAAACCTTGGAGGCAGTCAACCTTTGGCTAGGCATGGAACGCGATTGCACTGCCCGGACCGACTCCCGAAGCGGAAGAATCGACTGGTTTGCGAAGGAGCCAGCACTGGCAGGGGCATCACCTCTCTCACGGCCCCTGGACCGGTCGCATAGGGTCTGGGCGGCAACAGAGCGCAGTCTGTCCTTATCGCAACTCTCCGAGGAGCGATTGTGGAGGGACTCTCTGCCCGCAGGCGAGCCAATTCATTCCATCTCCTGCCCCCAATGAAACGGCCTGCGAACTCCCGGGCCGTTGGGATGAAAGCTGGCACAATCCGACATTCTAAAGCGGCTGACTTGGAAACCGGCAGGACCGTCTAGCGGACAAAGCTCAGCCATCCATGCTGATCCTCGGCTTCTCCACTGACGACCCCAAAGAACTTCTCCTGGATCCTGGAGGTGATTGGCCCCCGGGAACCGCTGCCAATCGAAATCTTATCAATCGAGCGGATCGGGGTGACCTCAGCGGCCGTTCCGGTGAAGAATACTTCGTCGGCCAGGTAGAGAAGTTCTCGTGCAATGGCGGCCTCTAGGACCTGGAGGCCCAGGTCGCGGCAGATCTGGATGACCACTCCTCGGGTTATGCCGGGAAGCACAGAGGAGCCCAGCGGCGGTGTGAGTACAACACCGTCTTTGATGAGGAAAATGTTCTCTCCGCTCCCCTCGCTGACGTATCCCAAGGTGTCAAGTGCAATTCCTTCGGAATAGCCGTTCTTGATGGCTTCCATTTTGATTAACTGGGAATTCATATAGTTGGCGCCGGCCTTGGCCAGGGCCGGCAGCGTATTGGGTGCAATCCGGGTCCAGGAGGAGACACAAACGTCCACCCCCTGCTCCAATGCCTCTTTCCCCAGGTACTTCCCCCATTCCCAGACTGCAATGACGACGTCAATCGGGCACCCCAGCGGATTCACCCCGATCTCGCCGTACCCCCGGAAAACGACTGGCCGGATATAGCACTCCTTCATCCGGTTCTCGCGGATGGTCTCCAGGATAGCATGACTAATCTGTGCCCCGGAATAAGCCAGCTCCATGCGATAGATCTTGGCCGAGTTCATAAGTCGCTGCACGTGCTGGGGGAGGCAGAAGACCGCCGATCCTTTCCGGGTGTTATAGCATCGAATGCCCTCAAACACCGAGGTCCCGTAGTTGACGACGTGCGACATCACATGAATCTTGGCATCGTCCCAATTGACAAAGCCTCCGTTAAACCAGATCTTCTCACTTTTCGGGATGGGCATGGACGAGAGTTCCTTAATCAAAGTTGTCGGAATTGCAGCTGGGCTGTCATTCCGGCCAGTCGGCAGCAAGCCTGAAAGTATAGCATAGGCCTCTCGAAGCACCAACGCGAAGCTCAAACTCTGCTTGACGCTGCTTCAAGCTCTTTGTTAAGATTTCCTGGATTTCGGCTCACTGAAACCCTTATCAGACAAAGGTTTTCGTTGGATTGGCCACCGAGCGAGCCAAGATCGGAACTGAGCCTTGAGGCGGCAAGCGTGGCCTGAAGAGTAGGGAGAAAGGGAACTGGCCTCTGATGAATAGACGGTACGATCCGGCGGAAATCGAACCCAGGTGGGCGGTCCGCTGGGAGGCGGACGAACTCTACAGAACTGCGCCGGCGGATGCCCGGCCCAAGGCTTATATCCTCGATTTTTTTCCGTATCCGTCGGGCGACGGTCTGAGCGTCGGGCACTGCCGAAATTACGTCCCTACCGACGTGCTGAGCCGTTACTATCGGATGCACAATTACAACGTGCTGCACCCCATGGGCTGGGATGCCTTCGGGCTTCCGGCCGAAAATGCCGCAATTAAGCTGAAGACCAATCCTGCCAAATTGATCGCCCAATACTCGGCCAACTACAAGCGCCAATTCCGGTTGATTGGCATTTCGTTTGACTGGAGCCGGGAGATCGACTCCTCCCAGCCGGAATACTATCGCTGGACCCAGTGGATTTTTTTGCAGCTTTATGAAGCTTGGTACGACCCGAGAATCCGGTCAGCAATCCCGATCGCAGAATTGGAAAAGGAACTGGCCGAGTCTGGCACCAGCGGCATTCCTGGAGCAGAGCCGCTGACCGCAACACAGTGGAAGGGCATGACAAGCGCCGAAAAGAAGGACTTTCTCAGCAAGTTTCGCCTGGCCTACCGGGTGGCCTCATCGGTCAATTGGGACCCTGTCGAGAAGACGGTGCTGGCCAACGAGGAAGTCATCGATGGTCGGGGCTGGCGAAGCGGCACTCTGGTCGAAAAGAAGGTCCTGCTCCAATGGTTTTTCCGCATCACAGCTTATGCCGACCGACTGCTCGCAGACTTGGAGGGAATCGACTGGCCGGAACATATCAAACTGATGCAGCGAAATTGGATCGGTCGGAGCGAAGGTGCCGAAGTCCAGTTCGCCACGGAGGCGGGCTCACTCAAGATTTTTACCACGCGCCCGGACACGCTATGGGGTGCAACCTTCATGGTGCTATCCCCGGAACATCCATTCGTCTCAAGATTGACCACAACAGACCGCAAATCGGAGGTCGATGCCTACATAGCGGCAACCAAGGGCCAGAGTGAGATTGACCGTACGGCGGAGGGTCGCGAGAAAACGGGAGTGTTCACGGGGGCATATGCCATCAATCCTGTCAATGATGAACGCATCCCTGTCTGGGTGGCTGACTACGTTCTGATGGGGTATGGGACCGGGGCCATCATGGCGGTGCCTGCTCATGATCAACGCGATTTTGAGTTTGCCCGCCGATTCGATCTGCCCATCCGGGTAGTTATTCAACCCACTTGGAAAGACGCTCCAGCCCCCCCGCTGGATGCAAACCAAATGACCGGGGCCTGGCCCGGAGAAGGCGTCATGGTTGAATCCGGCCCCTTTGACGGGACCAGCACCACAGTGGCGGTCGCCCAAATTACGGCCTGGCTGGAGGCCACCGGCCGGGGCAAACTGGCGGTCAACTATAAACTGAGAGACTGGGGAATAAGTCGTCAGCGCTATTGGGGAACGCCTATACCCATCCTGCATACCCCGGAAGGTGAAGTCCCGGTCCCCGAAGACCAACTTCCCGTTCGGCTTCCTCCCGTGGAGCATTACGAGCCGACTGACAGTGGAGAGTCCCCACTGGCAAACATCCCCGAATTTGTCAGGGTTGTGATGCCGGATGGAACCGAGGGCCGTCGCGAAACCGATACCATGGGGACCTTCGCCTGTTCCTCCTGGTATTTCCTTCGGTTTGCGGACCCGGGAAATTCGGAAGAGGCCTTTGACCGGTCACAGGCGGCCTACTGGCTGCCCGTGGACATGTACGTCGGGGGCGCAGAACACGCAGTGATGCATTTGCTCTATGCCCGGTTTTGGACCAAGGTACTTCACGATCTTGGATATGTCCCCTTTGTGGAACCATTCCAGCGCTTGAGGAACCAGGGAATGATTCTGGCGCCGGACGGCAAGGAGAAAATGTCTAAGAGCAAAGGAAACGTCATTACTCCCGACGAAGTCGTGATGGATTGGGGCGCCGATTCCCTGCGGGCGTATGAGATGTTTATCAGCGACTTCGAACAAGCTACTCCCTGGAACACCCACGGCCTGGCGGGGACGCATCGCTGGTTGAAACGGGTTTGGGAACTCTTGTTGAATCCTGCCGACCGCCTTCCGGTTAATGAGACCACCCGGCAGTCCGATCGCGATCTGCGGCGCTGGACTCACAAAACCGTCAAGAAGGTATCACACGACATTGAGGGTTTCCGGTTCAACACCGTGATCTCTTCCTTGATGGAATTCACCAACGCCCTTTACGAGGCGCAACGTCAAGCGGTCAGTACTCCCGCATTTCAGGAAGCCTCGGACGCTCTTCTGCTCATGTTAGCTCCTATTGCTCCATTCATGGCGGAAGAGATATGGTCTCTTCTGGGTCGGCCCTACTCCGTTCATCGGCAAAGCTGGCCACAGCATGACGAGAACCTGGCGGCCGACGAATTCATTACTCTGGTGTTGCAGGTGAACGGTAAAGTGAGAGGCCGGCTCACCATGCCGGCCGGGCTGAAAGAGGAACAGGCCCGGGCCGTTGCGTTGGAAAGCGAAGCTGTGCGGCGGCATCTGGGTGGAAAGCCGCCACGGAAGTTGATCTACGTGCCAGGCAAACTCGTCAACGTCGTCGTCTAAACATGACTTCTCTCCTCAAATGGTTGCTGACCCTGCTGTTGATTGCCGCTCTGGCGGGTTGCGGCTATCACATTTCCGGAAAAGCCACGGCGATTCCCGAATCGATCGATTCTATTGCTGTTCCCACCTTCGTTAACCGGTCTGTCAAGTACAGGCTGGAACAACGACTGACAGCAGCCGTCGTGGATGAACTGATTGCTCGAACTCGATATCGGGTCACTCCGGATCCATCTCAAGCCAAAGCTCTGCTCACGGGAGAAGTCTTGGACTTCACTTCCACTCCCGTGGTCCTGGCCGGTGGAGCCGGTTCCACCTACCTGGTGATCGTGCGGATGCGGGTGGAATTGCGCGACCAAAAGACCCGGAAACTGCTCTTTGAGAATCAGAATTTTGTTTTCCGGGAAGAGTTCGAGATCAGTCAGCAGGCCACCCAGTTTTTTCCCGAAGAAGGACCAGCCCTTGACCGGTTATCCATGGATTTCTCACGGTCCCTAGTGAGTACTATCCTCGAGTCCTTTTGAACCTCCATGCCTGCCCCCCGATCTTCCTCCCACTCCAAGCCTGCCGACACGGGACTCAACCATTTCATCTTCGGATCGGACGCCTACCTGGTCGAAGCGACCCGAAACAAGCTGGTCCGATCGATCCGCGAACGCGAGCAGGAGGAATTGCCGTTGGAGAAGACCGATCTGGAGGAGTTTTCGCTAGACAACCTCCTGGCTGCGGCCATGAATCTGCCCTTATTTGCCCCGCGTCAGATCATTCACGTGCGGGGAGTCATGAAACTGCGGGAACCCCAGGCACGCCGATTGGCCGATTATTTCCAGTCGCCTTCTCCTGCCACTTTCTTGATCTTCACGGCCGGTGCCCTCGACAGGGATGACCGGAAAAAGAAGATCTATGAGATTCTTTTGCACGGGACGAAGGTGACGGAGGTCGTCTCCTGGTCTGAGCCGCAAATCCGGTCGAGAATTGAAGCTCGGCTGAAGAACGCGGAATTTCAAATTGAGGACGAAGCCCTCCGTTTCCTGCTTGAGACACAGGGTAGCGATCTGGGACGTCTCAGCAACGAACTCGACAAATTGACGTTGCTGGCGGGAGAGAAGAAGGGAATCACCCTTGAGATGGTGACCGCGTCTTTGGGGTACTGCCGGGAGCACTCCGTGTTTGAGTTCATCGACGCAGTGGCAGCCAAGGACAGGATCGTGGCTTTGCGCCTCACCCAGGAACTCATGTGTGACAGTTCACAGGCCCTTCAGGTCATCTCGCTGCTCCACCGGTTGCTTCGCCAATTCCTCCAAATGAAGGAACTTCCCGGCAATGTCAGTCTGGGTGAGATGGCGAGACAGATTGGAATGTACGGTGTGCCGCTTTCGGCGGTCGAGCGGAGGCTCCAGCAGTCGAAGAGCTTCTCAGCTTCTTCCTTGGCGCTGGCCATCCAGCGACTGGGCATGCTGGATGACCGGATCAAAAGTTCCGCCATTGACACTAAAATCTTCGTTGAACAGTTGATTTACGATTTGGCGTGCTAGCTTCCCTTGGTTTCTCTTGGCGACTGGGCCGGGTCGCTTGCGGTTTGACGGGATTGCGGCATTTTCTGAACCTTTGATTCTGGAGTGAGGTCGTGGTTGGAGGTGTTTCTGGCCAATACCAGAATAGAGATGCGCCGATTGGCATCTGCGAAGGGATGTTCGGGGTCAATCAGTTCGGTATCGGCATGCCCCACCACACGAAGAACCTGGTCCAGCCTATCTATCGGTCGTCTATCTGCATTTCCTTACAATTGCGATCCGCCATCGTGCTGCTTGTCGAGGGAGTTCGAGAGGGACCCTGCACTGCAAAAATCGTGAAATTGGCCCCGATAACGAGACTCAGAAGGCAGTGGTCGTCAAAAAAGCGCTGTGGGATCCCGGGGACAAGTGACAATCCGGAGCGAAATAACAAATAATGAGATGCGACCCCATTCGTCTCGACCCCATTTGTCTTCCGAGGCGCGCCTTGGGAACGAATCCGCTCACCGGCGCGCGCTGTTTGCGCGTCCGGCGGAGTGGAATGGTTGGGATAAATGTGTTCGGATCGGCCGAAGCTTAAAGAAGTCGCGTGGCCCCCCTGTCTGTGGGTGCCATGGGCAAAGACGAAGTCTTGCCCGTGTTTTTCATGGCAGGGGATCCATCTCAAGGATACATTCTCTTCGTTCATACCAGGAGGCACTTGACCAAGGCCACTCCACAGCTCTGTCGACCAACCCTCGCCGGACAGGATTATTATGAATGTATTCGATCATTTGCCTCAAAGTGGCCTGCCGGTCAATGTTTCTGTCGTACCCACCTCCAGCTTGCCAGAACCGGAAAACACGTAGGCCATCTGTCCGGACAAGGGTGAGTTTTTCCAGCCATTGTTGATCATTCTTCAGCAGCCACGCATGAGCTTTCCTGGATACCGGCTGCTTGATGCCCTTTAGGAACCAGGCAATATCATAGGGTTGATCGGAAGGGTAGACGATGATGTGAACGTGCTTAGGCATAATGACAAAAGCGAGCACGGCAAATCCCCGATTTTTGCGAGCAGCCTCGATAGACTCTATGATCCAGCGGCGGGTGCGATCACGAGACAACAAGGGAAGCCTGCGATAGCAGGAAAACGTGAGTTCATGGGCTTGCCCCGGAATATTGAAATGATGAACCTTTTTTCTGATCGCTGCATTCATTTGATAATTAAAAGCGTCTCCTCAGAAACAAAGATGCCGTCTTTATGGTATATCGTAGCCAGAGGAACCACATTCAAGAAAGTCAGAAGGCACGGGCAAGACTTCGTCTTGGCCCGTGGCACCCTGAGATATGTAACGGTTTACCCTGGCCACCCGCCGCCTACGAACTCACCTTCACCAACGCGGAGGATGATCCGGCTGTTTCTCCCGAACGGCCGAAACTCCTCCGGGTTCCTAACTCCGTACTCAAATCTAGAATGTCCCTCGTAAGTATCTCGAGCCAACGCAAGTTCTACGTTGTTCCCGAAATGCTGGTTGCATGAGTCACAGACAATCGTAAGAGTAAGGTTG